>PRDJ01000058.1 GCA_003345555.1 Candidatus Thorarchaeota archaeon | reverse complement strand
GCGAAGAGGAAGAAAAGAAGAAAGCAGCAGCCCCGTCACGTTGAGAGGCGGAGCGCTCATCCGTAGCGGGTAGACATCGTTTTCATATTGGCAATGCGATTTCCATCATCCGCGCTAGCTTATGGCCTCAAGTATCCCGGCCATCTCAGCCATGAGAATCTTGTTGAAGGTACCGTACCGTTGCTCATAGATTGCCACATTTTCAGGGATAGGCTCCCTTCGCTCTTCTATGTGAAACATATTCTCAATCGCTTCTTCATATGAGTTGAATACGCCAGTTCCTACTGCTGCCAGTACGGCGGCCCCAATGGCTGTGGAGTCACGACAACGTGGGAGCACAACTGGTTTATTGGCACAATCAGCCTGAATCTGCCGCCACAAGGGGGAGTTCGCTCCACCTCCATCAATTCGTAGTTCCTCGAACTCCAAGTCAAGCAAACCCTGCATTGCGTCAATGTAGAACTTGATGCCATACCCGTTGGCCTCCATTATCGCCCGGGCCAAGTGAGCCTTTGTATGACCAAAGTTGAGGCCGTCGATGATGCCCCTGCCATATGCAAAGAACGGAAAGACAACAATACCATCGCTACCAGCTGGCACGGTCTTAGCAGAGTCCTCAATGACTTCATATGGGTCCCTGTTTGTTTGGGCGGCGATTGCCGTCTCGTGCTCACAGTATTGATCCCTGTACCACTTGTATGCCATGCCAGTGCCCGGAAGAACCCCTTCCAGTATCCATTTTCCCGGTATCGCGGATGGATTGCTGAACATTACATACGGATCTTCAACGTGCGAATCCGTATGCGTGATGACGAACGTGCCAGTACCTGTCGTCGCCTTGACTATGCCGGACTTGATAGTTCCAGTTCCAAGTGCCGAACATTGCTGGTCACCGCTGCCCATGATTACGATTGTACCTTTTCTCAAACCGGTCGCTTTGGCAGCTTCGGCGCTCACCTCGCCAATCGTTGAACTCGGAGAGACGATATCCGCCAGCTTATCCATAGGAATTCCGGTTGCCTGACAAATCTCTTGGGACCATTTCAGTGTCTCGTGGTCAATAGGTCCGAATCTGGCATTAGCTGGTTCAGTGACCATCGCACCGCAGAGGCGATAATTAAGAAAGGCATCAAGAGTCACGAACTTGTAGGCTCTCTTAAAGAGATCCGGTTTGTTCTCCAAGAACCACATCATCTTGTTTACGCTTTTTCGGGGGCCGATTTCCTTTGCCATCGCCTTGCCCTTCGCAGTAGACCTGTTGTCAAGCCATGTCACTGTCGGTGCGAGAGGTTGTCCCCTTCTGTCAATAGGAGTCACGCAATCTCTGGTCGTGGACAACACAACGGCCACTACAGCTTGCGCTCCCGATGTATGACCAGCCAATGCCCTCTGCATCGTGTTGACAGCGGTCCGCCAATAGGTCTCAGCCAATTGCTCATGCGTCTTCAGCTCACGAGGCGTCGGAGGATACTCTTCATAGGCCTTGCTTAGCTCTCGGCCTTCCTCGTCAATAAGACACGATCTCGCACCTGTTGTGCCTATGTCAAATACTGCAAAGACGCGCTGGCTCATGGTTCTCACCATTCGGCAATACTGCAGTACGGAAGCACAAATCGACAATATGAAGTATCCGACGGAGAGAGTTATCTGGTCAAAGCATCCGACTCAGGCTACACGGAATGTCAGAAGATTACCCTGTTCACTTGGAGCTGCAGCCTCACGTTCATCTAATTCGAGGAGCAAACAGAGCCAAATTCCCAGAGGCAAACGCCCTCCTGATAGACGATGAGATTCTCACCTTAGTTGATGCTGGAGCAAGCAAAAGCCACATTGTGAAGACGCTGACAGACCTCGGTCATTCTGTAAAGGACTTGGACCGAATAGTGCTAACGCATTTTCACATAGACCACAAAGGGCACGCTGCCGAGCTCCAAGAGGAATCAGGATGCGAATTACTGTGTCACCCGCTGGCCGAGAGGGGAGTTCGTACATTCAAAGGAATGGTCCAGGATTACGGAATCAAAGGTAATCCTATGTACTCGGATTGGATCTCCGCTATAACCACTTGGGTACCACACGTAACTTCGAACTACAGAGTGACGGGTACCTTCTCGGACAACAAACCAATAGACTGTGGAGAGACTGAACTGATTCCCATACACACGCCCGGACATACACACGACCACACTTGCTTTGCCATAAACGACTACAACACTCTGTTAGTGGTGGACATTGATTTGACAAGGTTCGGTCCATGGTACGGCAATGTCGTGAGTGACATCGAACAGTTTGAGTCTTCTATCAGGAAGATAATGGAGCTATCACCAAGAACGTGCATAAGCAGTCACCTGTTGAACCCGGTGACGGATAACGTTCAGGGAAGGCTGGCGGAATTTCTGGCAGCCTTCGAGAAGCGTGATGAGATAATACTAGGGCTAGTGCGCAGCGGTCTTGAGAGCTTGGAGAAGCTCGCTATGCACCCAACGATATACGCCGAGTTCCCTCACCCTATCTACTACATCTTCGAAGAGTTCATGGTGCAAAAGCATCTTGATAGACTCGTGAAACGGGGACGCATCACAATCGAAGATGACAAGATTATCCTCAGTAGATAGAGGCGAGGGAGAACCTCGCCTTGATTTCTACCTGTGAGAGAACTTAGCAGGACGCTTCGATAAGAATGCATCCACTCCTTCGACCTTATCCTTGGTGTCGAAGGTCTGCCTGAATACATCAGTCTCGAACTTCAGGTTCTGCCCCAAGGGCAGTTCCCATGCCTTGTTCAATGACTGCTTCGCGAGCCTAATCGCCACGCCAGGTTTTGTCACCAATGTCTTTGCCAGTTTCAGGGTCTCAGCCCTGAGTGTTTCAACCGTATCAAAGACCTTGTTGACCAGTCCTATTCGGAGAGCTTCATCGGCTTTGATTTGGTCACCCGTGTATATCATCTCCTTGGCGATGCCGAGCCCCACGAGTCTTGGAAGTCGAGCAGATCCTCCGTACCCAGGAATGATTCCGAGGTTGATCTCGGGTTGCCCGAATCTTGCATTCGCTGATGCGTACCTGATATCACAGGCCATCGCTATCTCACAACCCCCGCCCAGTGCAAATCCATTCACTGAAGCAATGACAGGTTTGCTCATTGATTCAATGTACCTGCAGAGTTCCTGACCGCTCTCCACGAGTGGTCTGACAGTGTTAGAGTTCCTATCTTTGAACTCCGTGATGTCCGCACCAGCAGCAAAGGCCTTGTCCTCGGCACTTGTGAGGATGACAACTCTGACGGACTGGTCCTCTTCTGCCTGCTGGAAGAATCCCCTCATTGTTTTGATTACAGCCAAGTTCAGCGCGTTAAGCTTCTTTGGGCGATTGATGGTTATTGTCGCAACGCCCTCAGCCGCTTGGTATAGAACGTCTTGTTCGGATGACATATTGCTCGCCTCGCTAGTGTATTGTGTCAGGCCGGGAACTGCGTATTAAGCGTTCGGCCTAGAAGAAACAGATCTACTGCGAATGATAATAGATGCGAACAGAAAAGAATGGAGAAGGTCATTCAAAAGGAAGGGGTCGCCGATAGTCGACGACCCTCCATTGTGTCACACTCTGACGTTCTAGACTTGCCACTTATACGTGACCATCTTATCTGAGACGCGCTCGAAACCGAGTTTCAGTTTCATGCCAACCTGGGGCTCGCTCGTCAAGTTGGTAATATGTGCAGTGAGCCTTCGACCGGACGGAAACTCTCCAATGGCAACGACATAGGGCGCGCGAGAGGCCATGCTCTCCGGAGCAAAGTCAACTATAACGAAAGAATAGAGCTTTGCTTCGCGCTCAGTGAATTCTACCAGCTGGCATTCAGTCAGGTCCTTCTGGCAATACTGCCTTGGCGGAAGGTATTCCTTCTTGCACTTAGGGCAGACGCCCTTCATCAGCTTGTTCTTCTCGAGAGACTCAAGGAATTGCTTGAAGAACGGGGTAACTGCCTTGTCCGTTGAATAACCCAAGTAGATTTCATGCTCAGTTGCCATTACGACCAACCTCTCTCGTAGATGATTACGTTCACAAACTGTCCGCTCTGACCTACATTGTGTACGAGGCCGTACTTCACATTCTTGATCTGCCTCGAAGGCTTGTCGGCCTTTCCTCTCATCTGAGCCATGACTTCGTAAGTCATTGAGACTCCCGTGGCACCCAGAGGATGGCCCTTGCTCTTGAGACCACCGTCACAGTTGACAGGTATCCGTCCCGTGTGATACACTTCCTTATTCTCGATGAGCTCTCTGCCCTTGCCGGGTTGCGCGAACCCAAGATCCTCGTAAGCGACCAGCTCTGCAATCGAGAAGCAGTCATGTACCTCGGCCATGTTGATGTCCTTTGGCTGAAGACCTGCCATCTTGTACGCGGCGGCAGCAGCCCTCTTTGCCCCAGGTATGGATGTCAGACTTGGACGATCCTGAATCATCATTTCTGATGCGCCAGCTCCTAGTCCCTTGATCCACATGGGTTGATCAGTGAACTCTTTGACACGCGGCTCGGCAACAAGCACAACTGCGGCCGCGCCATCTGTGATCAGGCTGCAGTCATACAGATTCAATGGTCTGGCTATCGGGACTGCATTGTTTGCCTCCTCAAAGGTTACCTCCTTGGGCAGATGGGCTTTCGGGTTCTGTGCACCATAGTGGTGAGACTTCACGGAAATCTTGGCGAGTACGTCATGTGGCATCTTGTATTCAGCCATGTATCGTGAAGCTAGCAACGCATAGAATGCCGGAAAGGATATGCCAAATGGATACTCCCAACGCATGTCTCCAGCGCGCGACATGTACTCAGTTGCCGTCGCAGATGATACTCTGTTCATCTGCTCAGCTCCAAGTACAAGCATAACATCATACAGTCCTGAGGCCACCATACCGTATGCTGCCCGGATAGAGGCTGTACCCGTTGCGCATGCAGACTCGCATCTAAGATGAGGCTTTTCTTGCAGGCCTATGGAGTCAGCCATCAGAGCAGATCCAGCACCTTGACCCGTGAACTGTGACGCAGCATAAGAGAGAACTGTCGCATCAATGCGGTCCTGAGTGATACCGGCATCATAGATTGGCTTGTAGGCCTCGGCGCAGAGCTCTCTCAATGTTGCATCATAGCGTTTCCCAAATTTGGCGTGGCCACCGGCCACTACTGCAACTCTTCTAGTCATTTCTTGTCCTCCGTAGGGATAGCCTACTTTGTAACAGTGAACTTAGTTTCAGACCCTTGTCCTAAGTCTGAAACTCCGGTTCACCTAGTCTTAAGGTTGACGATTCAACAGACCGCACACCGGCAAGTTCGATTGCACATGCCGCAGCACACTCTCTGGAGAAGAGTGAGTATGGTCAGACAACAAGGGAGAATCAATCGCACGGCAGACTTGGAACGGGAGAAGCCACACATCTACAAAAAAGAGTTGGGGACCCCGGAATGGATCCGGGGTCGTGATACACTAACGTCTATGCACCTACGAACTTGCCTCGCCGTTTCTCAAAGAGAGCAGCGATACCTTCACCGAGGTCCTTTGTCTTGAAGCACTCGACACATGCATCGACTTCATACTTCAAGTTGGCTGCGTAGGTTCCCTCAAAGGACATGTGGGCAGCCTTCTTGCCAAGCTTCATTGCGATTGGAGCATTTCCTCCGAGTTTGGCTCCGTACCACATAGCCTGACTCATCAGCTCATCAATTTTGGTCACCTTGCTGACGAGACCGGCCGCAAGAGCCTCTTGCGCAGTGATTTGGCCTCCGGTCAGGATCAGTTCCATTGCTTTGCCCAAGCCGATTACTCGGGGCAATCTTACACAGCCACCCCAAGCTGGGAAGAGACCAAGGCCAACCTCGGGCGTGCCAATCTTGGCTTCTTCATCTGCGATTCGGATATCACAGGCGAGTGCAATCTCAGTTCCACCGCCCAAGCAGAGACCGTGGATGGCAGCGATGACCGGTTTGCTCAGCGTCGCAATTTTGTCAATCGCCTTCTGGCCCTGCTCCACCAGTACCCTCACCTTTTCAGGTGTGGCAAGCAATGTCTGAGCTACCTTAAGGTCTGCCCCCGTGCAGAATACCTTGTCGTGAGCAGTGCCAATTACCACTGACCTCACGTCCTTGTCCTTCTCAGCCTCGTCAAGAGCCGCCATTAGGTCTGCAATGAATTGATCATTGATAGCGTTCAAGGCGTCAAGCCTGTTGAACTTGATAACGGCTACGTTCTTCACCGGGGAAAGGAACGAGCCCTCTTTGCTGTACAGCATTGTCTTGAATTCGGGCATCTTTTCAACCACCTATAGTGGAATTGTGCTGACGAGAGAAGAGCCACCTTATAAACACAAAGCCAGTCAAGCGCTAGTGTTCCATGACTGCCCGGACTGACCATGAGACGACGCATTGGCTCGGCGAAACTGCAGTCCTCAACAATGTCCGCTGGACCAGAAAGAGAATGATGGCAGAGTCAGGGCTCTGCCACCTTAGATTGTATCCTAACCCAGCATCTTGGGCACGCTGTAGCAGGGACCAAGTTCCTTCTGGAGCTTTTGAATCTCTGCCTTCACCTTCGGAAGACCAATCTTGTCAGCCATTTCGAAGGGACCAACAGGGAAACTTGCACCTAGCTTCATAGCTTGATCTATGTCAGCCTTGGTGGCTATGCCTTGGTCGACTAGAATCATGGCCTCTCGAATCACTGGAATCGTGATTCGATTAACCAGCATCTGGGGATCAGCCCCTTTGGGCTTCTCGGGTTCGGACTTTGCGCCACCGTAGGCGTAGAAACCCTTCTTCGATTTCATCCCCAGTGAACCAGCGTCAACCAGCTTCTTCAGCGTCTCAGGAGGCTTGAAGCAATCCCCGAGCTCTCTATACAGAGTGCTCATTGCGTTATAGGCTATATCGAGACCTACAAAGTCCCCAAGAGTGAATGGTCCTGCCTGGAACTTGCCAATCGTCGTCAGAGCAGTATCGATCTCTTCCTTGGTCGCGACTCCCTTCTCATAGAGAAAGATGGCCTCTCTGAGAACGGGCATCAGTATCCGGTTCACAATGAAACCAGGACTGTTCTTCGCTTTCACTGGGAGTTTGCCCTGCTTCTTTCCGACGGCGAATGCTGTCTGTACGGTCTCTTCGGCAGTCTTCTTGCCGACAACGACCTCGAGAAGCTTCATGGACGCAACCGGGCTGAAGTAGTGCATACCGATGACCTTCTCGGGCCTCTTCGTGGCCGTGGCAAGTTCATCAATGCTCAGGGAAGAGGTGTTTGTTGCGAGAATCGTGCGCGGTGGAGCAGCCTTGTCTATCTGGGCGAAGATCTTCTTCTTTACTTCCATGTTCTCGAAGACGGCCTCGACCACCAAGTCTGCTTCCTTGACAGCGTCCTCCACCTTAACGGTGCTCTTGAGTCGACTCATGAGGCCTTCGGCCTCTGACATCGACATCTTGCCTTTCTCAATGCCCGTCATTACGTCAGACCGAAGTCGCTCCATACCCCTTTCCAGCGCAGCCTGATCAACATCCACCACAATGACGTTGTATCCGTTCCACGCGGAGACATAGGCTATTCCTGAACCCATGAGGCCTGAACCGATGATAGCGATGTTCTTGATTTCCAAAACGGGTTCCTCCTACATACCCATCATGGCGGCCAAAATCAGGTTCGCAAGAGGATCGCTTTCATTCGCGTTTCCGATTACCTCGAGGCTGCCGTCCTTCATGGTGTCCTTGAAGGGTATCTGTCCTGTGAATATGCCGAGCAGTGTATCTGCCTTCGCTTTGTAGATGACATCAGGGCTGGGATAGGTCCCTTCGTGAAGAGTGATCTTGTCCTTTGTGACAACCATGTATTGCGCACCTTCCTCTGTATAGACCTGAAGGATTTTGCCGTCGTTTGGAAATACCCAGTCGGCCAGCAGTTTCTTGAGGTCATCTTTCTCCTTCACTTTTGAAGCTAGGAACTGAAAGAACTCTTGTAGCTGTGTCACATCCTACGCCCCCTTCTCGACCCACTCGTCAACTGCCTCATGCACTGCCGCATCGACGGAACTGGCCCAGATGTTGCCTTTCTTCTTCCGCACAACGTCTAGAAATGCGTCGTACTTCGGCCCGTCAAGCAACAAAACGATTCGGCCCTTGCGGTCATTGATGAATGCCTGATGAACCATCTTTTTGCTAGTCCAGTATTCGTGCTGGATGTCACCTTCCTTCAATCTAGGATAGAAAGGCCACTGTCCACTTGGGTGTTTTCTGAACTTCGCCATTACGCTTTCATCCTCCATTTCTTGACAAGGTCACCTGTAGCTTCCAAGAATCCGGGTCTGAATGGCCACTGCACAACATAGCGCATACCCTTCTCTCCTGCCACTTCACCCCCGGACCAACGGCCGGTGTAGACACGGCCGCCCTTTTCCGCACAGAATTGGGCCATCACAACTTCGATTACACCTTCGGGGCTCAGGTCGCTTTCTTCGGACAGCTCTTTGAGCTTCTTCATTATGTTCTCGTCAAAGCTTACTTCCATTCAGAATCACTTCTCCTGCCTGAACGCTAGGCGTTTGTATGGTAAGCCCCACCGCTCTTGATACATCAGACCCTCAAGTGGAGGCCTGCTCGGACCGAGTTCGCGAGTCCTGATCTTCTTGCCAATGCAAAAAGCTGTAAGCGGCGCCCAAATTGGGGGTATTCCCAACCTGTCTCTTATGAGCTCGGCATGGCGGGGGTCGGAACAAACCAGCGCCTCATATCCGCAGCCATATCCAAGCTCAGTAGCCACTAGCCACATGTTCATGATTGCCATTCCAGCTACTACAGAGCCGAAGAGCTCGTTCGGATACTGATAGGCTGCATCATGCCACATTTCGCTGGCACAGACTATTATGACTGTGTCACTCTTCTCTGGATATCTGAAGAGGTCGCCATCTCTCAGCTTGGCATACTGGCTCGCCCTGTACGGGTCTGAAATGTACCAAAGCCGGCCGCTGGTCAGCTCGAATGGTGCTCCGCCGAAGGCCTGTCGAGCCATCTCCTGAGCAATGTCAGCAAGGAACACCTTTGTCTCTTGGTCGTCCCTGATTACAACAAACCGGACCATGAGCATGTTCTCGGGGCTGGGCGCATGACGCGCTGCTTCAAGAATCATCTCAATGTGTTCGTCCGGGATTTTCTCGCCGGTGAACTCCCTAATCGAGCGTCGTTCCCGTATGAGTTTCAAAGACTGCAGCTGCTGTAGCACCTGGCCTTTTGCCTCTGGTTCGGCCTTGGCTTTGGGCTGTTCTGCGATCTTTGGTTTCTCAGCGGTAGGCGCCGGGCCTGCCGGCTTTACCTTAGAACCTCGTGAAGCCATTGATACACCTCAACATGACTGTTGAACAGGGCAATCGAAGTAAATGGATGATAAATGTGTTGCGAGAAACGCTCAAGCAGTACCTGTTGGAGAGACAAGACACTAGGCCATGTCCAGAGCGCCTACGTGGATTCAGATGGTAGGAAGCAAACTACAAAACGGGTTCCTCGCGGTTTGTTGAAGGGATGAACCATGGAAAGCAGCAAAGAGCCGAGCAATGAAGCGTGGAAGAAGTTCCTGAGAAGACATGGGAAAGCGACATTATCATTCATTGGAGCGATTGCAGTAGCGGCTATCGTGGCAATCTACGTATTCCTCCGAGTTGTGGCTGATGCACAGACGACAGGACTTGTGCCAGTCATGTTTGGGGAATGGACCGTCGGCTACCTATTCACATTTGTCTTGACTTTGATTCTATGGGAGCTTGTCTTTCTGGTGAGCTGGGCGGGTCCGGCAGCGGCCGTCGTGTATCTCCAGTGGTACAAGAAGTCGCCAGAAGAAGAGAGGAATGAATACGAAGGAGGGTCCCATCGTGGTAGATCAGCACGGAGAGACAATGGCTTCTCCTTCTTCGTCGGACTGGTATGGTTAATCATCGTGTGGACCACTGGTAGGTGGAACCTCGCCTTTCAAGCATGGACATTCAATGACCTAGTATTCTCATTGTTAACAGCATTTCTACGGGTCTTACTGATTGTAGGGATTCTCGGGACGATGTACGTAATCGGGTTTCTTAGAAAAGACTAGACTCCGTGCTTGTTCGGCACATAACTCGATAGTCCGTGCCATTTCAGCCGAACCAGAAAAGAACACGGTGTGTTGCCAATGAGATCTCTGTTGGTCTTGTTCTCATATTATCACAACAATACCGAGAAAATCGCCAGAGGAATCTAGATAACCTCTGGCGTCTCATGCCACGGCAGACCCCACGGGTCTCCAATCATAGAAAGGAAGGGTAGGATGAGATTTGCAGATGAGATTGGTGTGCATGTTGGTTGTAGTGGCGACCATGCTCGTCGCGATTGCGACACCACTTTATGTACCGACGGCAAACAACAGCCAAACCCAAGCAATGCCAAGAACAGCACTCGCCACAATACCTCCGCCACAAACTGAGTGGAACAAGCTGTATGGAGGAACCAGCAGTGACTGGGCGTATTCTGTTCAGCAGACTTCCGACGGCGGATACATCATAGCAGGAACCACATACTCCTTTGGCGCTGGCCTACAGGATATGTGGCTTGTGAAGACCGACTCGTCAGGAAAACAGCAATGGAACAAGACATACGGAGGAACGGATTATGACTGGGCGTATTCTGTTCAACAGACTTCCGATGGCGGATACATCATAGGGGGAGCCACATACTCCTTTGGCGCGGGCCAAGATGACTTCTGGCTCGTGAAGACCGACTCATCAGGTGAACAGCAGTGGAACAAGACATACGGAGGAAGTGGCTATGAGTTGGCATATTCCGTTAGGCAGACTTCCGACGCCGGATATGTCATAGCAGGAACCGCAGATTTCTCTGGCGCAGGCGGGGGTGACTTCTGGCTCGTGAAGACCGACTCGTCGGGAAAACAGCAGTGGAACAAGACATACGGAGGAACAGATTATGACCGGGCGCATTCCGTTCAGCAGACTCCTGACGGCGGATACATCATGGCAGGAACCACAGATTCCTTTGGCGCTGGCGGAGGTGACTTCTGGCTCGTGAAGACCGACTCATCGGGAAAACAGCAATGGAGCAAGACATGCGGTGGAACCGCTGATGATTGGGTGTATTCCGCTCAACAGACTTCGGACGGCGGATACATGATAGCAGGGTCAACAAAATCCTTTGGCGCTGGTGGGGCTGACTTCTGGCTCGTCAAGACTGACTCGTCAGGTAACCAGCAATGGAACAAGACATACGGAGGAACCATCGATGAGTGGGCGTATTCCGTTCGCCAGACTTCCGAAGGCGGATATATCATAGCTGGAATCGCACACTATGACGCTGGCAGCGGTGACTTCTGGCTTGTGAAGACTGACCCGTCAGGTAACCAGCAATGGGGCAAGACATACGGAGGAAGTGGCTATGAGTCGGCGGAATCCGTTCAAGAGACTTCTGACGGGGGATATGTCATAGCAGGAGCCACTAATTCCTTTGGCGCTGGACAGAATGAGTTCTGGCTAGTGAAAACCGGCGACGCGACGCCTCCTTCAACAATAAGCGATCTGAGTGCAGGGAGTCCCACGAGCGACTCCATCGTATTGACATGGACTGCACCGGGAGACAATTGGATGAGAGGTAATGCCACAGGCTACATGGTCAAGTACTCCACGTCGGGACCAATAACAGATGCCAACTGGAACTCAGCGACAACTTACCCACAGTCTTGGACACCAGCAAGGAATTGTACCATGGAGACCCACATGGTCTCAGGCTTGACTTCAGCAACCGAGTACTGGTTTGCAGTGCAAGCCCACGACGACCTGAACCTCTACGGAGGAGTCTCAAACAGTCCGAGCGCAACGACAGCGACGACAACCCCCTTGACCATCATAATGGGCGGAGTAGGAGTGGCAATAGCTGCCATTGTTATTGTGGCGGTAATGCTCATGAAGAGAAGGAATCCCCGCTGAGATTCGCTGAATCTCTGCATCAATACGACTCGAGTAGTATATTCAAAATGCATCAGGGTATCAGCTAGATAGTTGCCACGACATACAAGGTCACTTATCTGTCATGGGATTGAACAGATGCGGAGCACGCAGAGCTACTCCCGGCGGACGGTGTGCTCCAACTGGAAGTAGGCGCACCCCGCCTCCTCCTACAATCCTAGTTTGCTCAGATCGAGCGCGTCGCCCACAACCCGCTCTACTACTGCTACCTTCTCCTTGTTCTCCG
>PRDJ01000057.1 GCA_003345555.1 Candidatus Thorarchaeota archaeon | reverse complement strand
TTGCTTAGTGCCTTGAGCCACTTTCGTGATTCATCGGTCGCTTTACTAAGATCCTTTCTCAGACTCTCGATTGCGAGTACAATCCGCTCATGCTCTTCATGATAGACACCCATGTCGATAGAGCCTTTCATCTTATCAAGCTTGGACAGTTTTGACTCTTGGACTGCTAGGTCCTCCGGAATCACCTCTATTGGAAGACTGTCTTTGACTCCCATCAACTGCGTGTGTTTGCCTTTCGTTGTCTCAAAGAGCTCCTTCAGACTTTCAGCTCTTGAAGCGAGCAACTCTCTGTCAGCTTGCTTGAGCAGGAGTGCTTGTCTTGTTGCTTCTATCTGCCTAATGACTGCGTCAAGCTCCTCTCTGACAACGTGCAACTCCGCTCTTGCCAGGAGAATGCCAAGCATCTTGGAATCCAAGCCGCCGACGGAAATACCAAAAAAGGACCTAGTCTGGTCTTCCGAGTTTGGCTTTGTCTCGGCGGCTTCTTTGATTGAGCCGGAGCCCGTGTGCTGAGAACCTGGGCCGCGCCTTGGTTCCGGTTGCCCCTGTTCAGGAACGGGTCGCCCACAGTACTTGCAGAAATCCCCATCCGTGACCTTCTGCCGACAAAAGGGACACTCAAAGACTAGCTTAGGCATCGAAGTTGTACTCCCCGCTCACGAAAAGTGCAACAAGCTGCGTTCAGATTGGGCGCGCCCGCCATCCAACTCATACTCTACTTTAGACTTCCTAATCTACTTGCGGTCTTGTCGAGTTTCTCCTTCGAAGTCACCATGCTGTCAGCTCCGTAATCGGGCAGCACTTTCAGCTCCTCGATTAGGAGAGCAATCGCCTTGACAGCGTTGATCTCTTTCTTCTCAACGGATCCATCTGGGAATGTGATCGAAGCCTCGATCCACGATTCCTTCTTTTCGTCTGCAGGAAAGAGGCAGTAGATGTAGTCGTCATTGCTGCAGATGAAAGACGGCGTGTTTTCCCATGCTCGAGCGAGAAGTGCACCGAATGTCTTCGCGTTCTCTGTCTTGCCGGGCATCAGGTATCTACCTCATCGCTTGCTGAAATCAATCGGCACGACGCAGTGGCACCTTATTTGCTTTGCTGGTGCCATCAATGGCGGCGGCCCGTAAACATTGCATTCAAGTCGTCTAGGGGCGATGCCACTGGAAGCTGTAGTAAGCAATCTCACCGTTTTCTTTGACAGTCGCAACGATGAACTTCTTCTTGACACTAGTTGCCAATCGACCTGCACGGACGATGTCGAGCGGCATCACGCCCTTCTTCTGGGGAATCACATGGATTAGAAACGGTGCATGATCTATGCCGGGACCATGTTCATACACAGCAAAGTCAGTTCCAAACTTCAGACCAGGACGCACGACGTACCCAAGCTCCCTAAGCTGGGAATACACGAGCAGCCTATCAGGGAATTCGTCAGACTTTGCAGTTCCAAGGGAAAGCAGGTCTGTTTCTGTGAGGACCTGACCACTGTTCGGGTTCCACACACTGAGCTTGCCCGCTCTTGTCAAGTACGCACACTCAATCAGAGATAGCTCCAAAGGCTTGTCAAACTCAGCTGACTTGGGCTTCCTTATGCCCACGGGCTGTCCAAAGTAGCCTTCACTGTAGAGACGCATGCCATGCTGTGGATTCCAGACTATGGCCCGGTCATTGATTAGCTCTGCGACCGCGGTATCTTCGGGCTCTTGTGACAATCGCCGGCACCATCGAGGCTATGTATTCAAAGTCAGTGACAAGCCGCGGATTGTGATCGCCGCGTCCTCACTCAAGTTGGCCAGCTCTTCCAGTTCCATAACGAAGTCCCGGAATCTAAGCACGACAGCCAATGGAATGGCGCTCGGATACAAGAGGCTGACCACGTCTCGCCACTGAGCATCTATGCGCTTTTCGATTCTGCATATCTCGTCCGCTTTGGCAATCGACGTTTCAATGTTGATAGGCAGGAATCTCACGGCTTCCCTCTGTTCCGTCACAATCTCATTGACCATTCGTCCGAGCTCTACAACCTTGCTTCTGAGCTCTCCCTCGGGAACCCAAGAACCCATGACCGCTGCGAGATGGTAACAGCAAATCTCTGAAGCGTCGACGATTTTGTCGTTGTAGTGGATTAGGTGCAGCAGATCTTCTCTCTGCATGAGCGTATGAGCAGAGGAAAGAACCTTCAGCATCGCGCGCTTAAGCTCGTCACCCTTCTCCTCAAGGGCCGTAATCCGAGTCAAGTCCTCTTTGCTAATAGATTTGCGCTGTTCAATCCAAGCCGTCATCGCACTGGTGACCATCTTTGTGGCCGACAATGCAACTCTAAAGTGCTCATCGAGCATTTGAGTGACGTTTGCTAGTTCGCTGCTGTTGAATCGGCCGCTGTCAAGAACCATCCGTTAAACCCTGAGCGGCTTTCGAAGACCGAGATGTTTTTAATTCTTCGGTCTCGGAGTACACCCGGCACGGGCGTGAGAAAATGGAGACGTGGCAGTTACTGGTAGCATTAATCCAAGGCCTAGTCGAATGGCTGCCCATAAGCAGCCAAGGACAGACCATCCTCTTTGTCTACAACCTTGGCGCTGTACCCGTAGATTCGCTTATCGCTCTGACCGTCTGGTTGCATCTCGGAACCATGTTTGCCGTTTTAGCCCGATACCCGCGAGATATTCTCAGTATCATATCGTTGCGAGACAGGAGCATGTTTAGGCTGCTTCTTGTCGCAACGATTGGCACAGGCATTGTTGGCGTTCCTGTGTACTTGGTGCGTAAGATTGCCTTGGCTGCAGTTCTGGGGTCACGCCTGAACCTCGTTGTGGGTTTGTTTCTACTTGCGACTGCAGCAATGCTCTACACGACGAGAGATAGGACCCAGCAGCCAGAGGTCACCGACTCCAATCGAATGCCGACTGCCAAAGTGGCTCTCTTGACAGGACTTGCCCAAGGCTTGTCTATCCTACCCGGACTCAGCCGGTCGGGAATAACTGTCTCCTCCTTGCTCATGCAGAAGGTGGACAAAGAGACTGCTCTGAAGTTCAGTTTCCTGATGAGCGTTCCGGCAGTTCTCGGCATATTTGCTCTAGAGTTCGTCACTGGAGACCTTGCAGTAGCAACAGTCGGACTCACTGATCTACTCGCCATGGACGTAGTCGCCTTCTGCGTAGGACTTGCTTCCATGGAAGCCCTGCTACGGCTATCTAGGAAAGTCAGCTTCTGGAAGCTCTGTGTCTTCATCGCAGGCATTGCAATTGCATTTGGCTTTCCCGCTTTCTTCTAGGACTGCTACTCAGTTCGCTTCTGAAACATCATGGCAATGGGTGCATTGGCACTCCGCCACTCAGCCAGCTTACCTTCGTAGTCAAGAGGAATCGGATGTCTGCCGTGGTTCCCTATTACAATGAAAAACGTGCCCACGCGGGCCTGTCTGAGGAGAACCTTAATCCAGTTATCCGTTCTTCGCACGATTTTCTCTAAGAGAGTCTTTGGTGGCGTCCTGTGTCCATATTGAGCGTACAGACTCTCGAAGTCTAGGAAGTGAAGAAAAAGCAAATCGGTTTTGGATATGTGTTTAGTTGACTCCACGTATGTTGCCATATCGTCGTGAACATTGATCGTGTTGGCCCCGTCGAGGCCGATTGAGGACACGTCATCCTCGCGGCAAATTGCCTCGGCGAACTTGCCGTAGTCCTTAACATATCGGATTAGATGAAATGCAGTATGTCCCTGAAGGATTGCATTCGTCAGCGGAATTGCATATGGATCGCCGGTGTCAATGAGCGCCAGCAATTCCATGTTCTTGAGCAGTGCTTCCGGCTTGTAGACCACTGCTTCAAATAACCCGAAGTTGTCAATCATTACAATAACCACAGCCTTCGGGCTAAACCTGCTAAGGACTTCCTCGTTCGCTGGAGACAACCCATCAGGAACCATAATGCCAAGGAGTCTCAGAACCGTCGACGGAAATGCCTCCGCCGCCATATGGACCTGCGGGAACGACATCGGGGTTTGGAAGACTCTGAAACGCTTAAGCCTTTGCCTTGTCTCTCATGACTCTCACAGAGGTCTCAGAACCAGCGACCGACCCCGGTTCCCCCATCGTATCGTTGTGATTCGTGCATCGGCAAAGCATTAATACACACAAGGGTTCGAGCCGCAAATGAGGACTTGACATTGACCCTCGCAGACATAGTCTACAAGGACAGCTTACGCTTCATTCTTAGTGGCGGGAAAGGTGGCGTGGGCAAAACGAGCTGTGCCGCTGCCATGGCGCTCCTGTCCGCAAGGCACGGTTACAGAACACTTGTCCTGTCTACGGACCCAGCTCACAGTCTGAGCGACTCCTTCGACCAGAATCTAAGCGGGGGTGACATCGTCCCAATTCAAGGCGTCGACCGACTCTCCGGTTTGGAGATTCAAACTGAGAAGGCAATGAAGGAATTTCAGCAGAGTCTCGGGGATAGCAAGGCCGGCCCCGAAATGGAGGCCGCTTCAATGCTTCTGGGTGACGTTGGAGGAATGGCACCGCCGGGCTCTGATGAAGCAATGGCGTTCGGGAAGATGCTTGAGTTCATTGAGGACTCCTCCTATGACCGCATCATATTTGACACGGCACCCACCGGACATACTCTGAAGCTACTTGAATTGCCTGAGCTTCTCGACAGCTGGCTGGGTAAGCTACTCACAATGAGACAGAGACTCAGCTCCATGATGTCCGGCCTCAAGACAATGTTCGGCGGTACTCAACAAGAGGATACTTCTTGGGAGACCCTGAAAAAGACCAAGGAAAAGATACGTGCCGCCCGAATTGAGTTGTCAGACCCTGATACAACTCAATTTGTCGTGGTATTGATCTCAGAGGCCATGGCGGTCTTTGAGACTCAGCGTTTGTTGGCCAGTCTCAACAAGTGGCACATACCTGTGAGCCATTTGGTCGTAAATCAACTTGTACCAGAGAACGTAGATTGCGTGTTCTGCAGTAGACGCAGAGAGATGCAGCTTGTCAATCTTGCAGACATACGAGATCTCTACAGCGACCTTGATATTACGGAGGTGCCTCTCTTCGATACTGAGATACGCGGCATGGATGGCCTTACTAGGCTCGGTGACATACTCTTAGGAAATCAGGAGGAAGCATGATTGCGTTTCACGTTGAAGAGAAAAATCGCTTCGATAGTCTTCATAGCGCTGTTTCTGGTGTCCGCCATTGCAGCAATCTATCTTCTCTTCAAACCATAAATGCTCTGAGATTCAGAGAAGACTCTAAACCCCTTTGACCCGCTTCACGACAGGCGGGCGAATCTTGTAGAGGATTCTTCCTCCGCAGTACGGACACTTGACACCGGGAAGCGTCTTCAATCCTTCGGGCGTCACTTCGCGCTTACATGAGTGGCAAATATAGACCATGATAGCTTATCTCCAGCCAAGACAATGTGAAGCATGGCCGCACGCAGCAGCACTCAGGCTGTTAAGGCCGTCCTTTGCGTAGCCAAGAGCTGGCCATATGAAGCTTTTCTTCTGAAGCTTTTCCTATTGCGGTGAGTCTCAGCGCACTACTTCTCCTGTGACAAGGCCAGGACTGAGCACGCCAGTCACCCGCACTTTGATAAGAGTGCCCGGGGAGTAGCCACCTTGGACGGTGATCACCGGGCCTTCATCGAGTGGATATACCATCGTGTGGCCGTGCCTAGTCCATGAGGGCTCTGCTGCAACACCTTGTACAATGGTTCCCACAAACTCCATCTTCTTGCTGCGATTGACTGCCTCTGCTGCCCTACGCAATTTGCGGCTAAGCTCACTATTCAGGGAAGATGACGAAAAGTGCTCGAACGCTGAACCGGGAAGAGGACGGAAGCCATACAGGATTATTCTCTCGGCCCCTTCGTGACTGATTTCCTGCAGCAGTCGTACTGATTCCTTCACGGTCTCCTCGGTCTCGCCGGGAAGTCCGTAGATTAGATAAACAAAGGGATGCATTCCGTGGGCTCTTGCAGCTCGGACTGCACGGACTACGTCTTCTGGTGTGCCGCATTTCCCTATGCGGCGCAAATGCTCAGCTGATCCTGTTTCGAGACCTATGTTCGGAGAAACGGTCCTCAAATGCCTCGATATTACTTCGGCGGCAGAGTCGGTCAGAAGACAGGCCTTCATGTTCTCTATTCCAATATGAGCCGAGCCATTGGCGATTTGTGGAATGCTCGCCAAAGAGTCCAAGAGCTCTGAAATCGCCTCCAAGTTAGCCGCAGGCTCGCAGGGATCCGTTGTGTTCTGGCCTCTCATGTAGTCGAGGAAGTCCGGGGCCTCAAGAACAACCCGTCTTACTCCGATATCCAAGAGCTCTGACGTCTCTTTGGTAATCGCAATAATCGACCGGCTTCTGGGTGGGCCCCATGTGGCTGGAACACTGCAGAAGCCGCAACCAGGAGGTACATCCTCGGGACAGCTGAGCCTTCTTGTGTAATCATCAGATTCACAGTTGCCGCAGTCAGAGCATTGACGCCCGTCGGGCAGCCTGAGAACAGTCCGTCTGAAGTTCGAGCATCCTCGCAGTACCTCAACATATACCTTGCTTGCTTGGTAGGAGGTATAGTCAACAATACGCGTGGTCGAGGGCCTGTATTGGTCAGAAATCTCTTCAGCTGACAACAGCGGACGAGGCTCCGTTACGAAACCGTTGCCAGATTCAGTGTATCCTATGCCTTTGACAGCTCGTAAGTCCGTTTCGCTCTCTAGGTAGCCTTTGTTGATGAGTTCCTCAAGAGTTGTTTCGCCTTCTCCTATGACCAATACATCAGGTTTGAGTTCCACGAGAATGTGATGTGGGTCTGATGCGATTGGTCCACCCAGTAACACCCTGCCGTGCGCCTTGGTCCGCCGCCAGCTGTTGATTAGTTGTCGAACAATGGGTGTATCCATTGTCATAGCACTGATGGCGAGATGTTGGTATTGTCGAAGGATTCCTCGCTTTAGTGACAGATCCTCAGCTCGCTCTATCTTGCAGCGGATGCCGTGCTTCTCGAAGACGCCTGCAACAGTTCTCGGTCCACAACCTATGGAATCCCTTGAACTCTGTCGCCGACCAGTTCCTGAACTCAGGGCATCAACAACTAGAACGCTAGACATCTGTCGTTCTTGCGTTGGTTCACTGTTCTCTTTATTCTTGCTGAAGCGGTAGAAGATGGAGAAGCTTATATGTCGGAATTGAGCACATCCGGTCAGAAATCCGAAAGGAAGAATGGCAAGGAGAATATACTCTGAGTACTGACGAGAGCATTTGTCCGAACTGTGGCTTGCCTCTGGACCTGTGTGTCTGTCAGACAATCGCGCAGGAAGAGGCAAGGATAACCGTGAGTGCAGAACGCAGAAAATGGGGTCGCTTGACGACCGTGATTGAAGGCTTCGACAAGAACACCGACCTTGGTCAGATTGCAGCGAAGCTCAAAAGCAAACTGGCCTGCGGGGGGGCAGCAAAGGAAGGTCACGTTGAGCTCCAAGGAGACCACCGTAGAGTAATCAAGGACATTCTCAGCGGCCTAGGGTTTCCTGAATCAGCAATTGTGATAGATTGGGCTAACAGGTGAATCTGAGACCAGTATGATCCGTCGCTTGCCGACTTCCGGCAATCGGCTCCACGGCTTCAAACGATCGGTGATTGAATGGGTTTTTCCAATACAATCAGAGCAGCCTAACAACAGGTTACTGGGCACTCAATGTCATTGAGTCGATTCCTAGGACACGAACGATTTCCTTGTATCTGTTTCTCACAGTGACTTCAGTGACCCTCGCAACCTCTGCAATCTCACGTTGTGTCCTTCGTTCGTCCATCATGATTGATGCTACATATATCGCCGCAGCGGCGAGACCCAGGGGGTCGCGGCCAATGGTGAGGCCCATGTCACGACTCTGGTTGAGTATCTCAACCGTTCTCAGCTGGACGGGGCTTGAGAGTGAGAGTTCGGATGCAAACCTTGAGATGTAATCAACGGGGTTGCTCAAGGGAATCTTGATTTCCAGGCTCCGCAACAGAAGACGATAGCATTGTCCGAGCTTCTTCTTGTCCACCCTTGATGTGTCGGCCACTTCATCCAGCGGGCGAGGCTTCGAACGAATTCTGCATGCAGCATACAGGGTCGCGGCAACCATGGCCTCGATGGAACGTCCTCGCACCAGCTTCTGAAGTATTGATTTCCTGTAGAGGAGTGCGGCCAGCTCGCGAATCTGTTTTGGGATCCCAAGCTGGGAAGACAGCCTCTCAAGCTCAGACATCGCCTGTGCCAGATTCCGATCCATGGAACTGTGAACGCGGGACCTTATCTGCCACCTTCTAAGGCGATAAATCTCTGACCTACGCGTGGGTGTGAGCTTTCGTCCGGCTGTATCCCTGTCACGCCAATCGATTACCGTTGTAAGGCCCTTGTCATGCACTGTGTATCGGAGTGGAGCTCCAACACGGCTTCGGGCATCAGACTCCTCCGAACTGAAAGCTCTCCATTCGGCACCGGTGTCAATTCGGTGGTCGGACAAGACCAAGCCACAACCGCCACATACGCGTTCGCCTCTGGTCGCGTCTTCAACTACAGAGGTTGAACCACATTCGGGACAGGTGCTGGGTTCCTGCGAATTCTGGGGCGGAGTACCCTTGCCGGCAGGCGAACCATGCATCTGACCCACTTTCACGCCTCCTATCAGGTCCGAACCGGTGCAGGACTGCCGGTACTATCAAACGGAAACAGGTTTTCGAGACAGTCTCCCGGACCCAAATGAAAACAATGGCAAAAGCCCTTTTTAAGGATTGAGCCAAGCGGCGACTGTCAAAGCCATCTCACAATGCCTTCAAGTTCAAAGCTACGTTGTCTGCTCATGCCCATCGTGAGTCACAATCACGGTGTGCTCACTCTGTGTGACAAGTACACCTTTTTCCTCGGCAAGAATGTGATGTGCATAAAGAGCACCACTGAGACGGAGTTCTCGTATTGCCATCTTCAGAGTTGCATGCTTCATCCTTTCTGCCATCCAGCGCTCGGCGAATGGGAAGCCTTTGAACTCCTTGCGAGCGATGCTTAGGAACTCCTTGGTTCCCTGAAAACGCACTGGAACCATTATGGGAAGAAGCTGGTATATCATTGGGTTAGGGAGATCGGCTACATTGCCAGAACCAGTGCTTGCGAAGGTCTCGACAGCGTAAATCTCGCCTTCCTCCACTAGGACCTCAGACTTGCCCGATACACATGGAACCTGCTTCTCACCATGTAACTCGTATTCGCCGAGCTGATGTCCTGAAAGCTGCTTGACCGGCATGAAGCCAGCACTCTTGATTGTGTCCTCGATAAGCGCTCCTATCGAGTTGAGTTTGGCACCGGGACGCATTAACTCGACTGCCACTTTCGTGGCCTCCAAAGATGCCTTTACCAAGCTTTCATGCTCGGGGCTCAGTGCAAAAGCAAAAGCGCTATCAGAAACGCAGCCCTCGACGTGCGCCCCGCAATCAATAGAAACCACCCCGCTGTCGGGTATCACAGTCCCGTCGTTAAGCGGCGAGGTGTAGTGTGCAGCTACATTGTTTATTGACACATTGCAGGGGAATGACAGACCTGAGGCGTTAGCTCGGATGTGTTTCTCGACTGCCTCAACAATATCTATGACCTTGGTTCCGGGCCGTACCAATGGACGTACGATTTCAAGCGCGTCATGGGCCGCGGTTCCTGCCTTCCTCCAGTTCTCCCACTTGTCCTCAGGGGCTTTCTTCTCCTCAGTTTTGGGCGGTTTCTTTTCAGGCATCGGACTCACCACGTATTGTCGAATCTGCTCGCCAGTGGTGCTGATTAAAAGAATAGCGGAATGTGGAAGAGAAGACCTGAACGCTTACCTAAGTACCTTCTCGATTCTGCTGGCGGTCCGCGTCATCGTGAAGAACAGATATCCAAGGTTTGTACGCTTGTTGGTTAGCACTGCCAGAATTGCATCGTCGCCTGCACTGCAGATTATGACGTAACCGGTCTCACCTTCGATGAGCATCCTCACCAGCGCCCCTCGTTCGAGCTGCTTGAAGACCTTTCTGGTCTCCATTTGAATCTGCGTCGACCTGCCTGCAATGACATCCTCATCTGGTACTTTCGGACCGTCAACATCCGGTGGATAGTAAGAACAAATAGTGAGACCTTGCGACTTCGATATTACCAGACTTGCTTGAATCGTCCCTTGGGAGGCTCTGCTGAGGTCCTTCAAAAGCTCACTCAACATCTCAGTTTTGCTAGACAAAACCAGTTACCTCCCTAGTCATTCTTGTGCGAGTCGGTTCGGAGGTATTTAAACTCTCTTCGAACCAGCGACCTTCAGTGCTTTCACGATTTTCCTCAAGCCTTCACCCTTGTCCTTGAGGATGTGGTCTTCGAGATATGTGCCTTGGACAATAATGGAAGCACCGGCCTCAACGCCCTTCACAACCGAGGCTTCATCATTGAACCCACCGCCAGCAATGACAGGAATCTGGACATACTGGCACACAGTCTTGATGGTCTCTGGAGGGACACCGCCGCCCTCTGCCCCGCTGCCTGCTTCAAGGTAAACCAGTTTGAAACCCAAAAGCTCCGCAGCAAGTGCATACATCAGCGGGATTTTCGGTTTATCGCGAGGAAAGACCTTCGCATCACCAACCCAAGCCGCGGTCTTGCCCGGTGCAATCAAAAGGTATGCCATCGAAATTGTTTCAATCCCGAGCATCTTCACATTTGCAGCACTAAGCGCTTGAGCTCCTATGATCCAATACGGATTGGTGCTGTTCAAGAGGCTCATGAAGAACATTGCATCTGCATGACCGGAGACGCCGTTCAGATTCCCGGGAAACAGAATCGTGGGGATATCGGCCGCATCGGATATCGCTTGGACTGCTTCGTCAATATTGCCCAAGACTGTACTACCTCCAAGCATTAGTGCGTCTGTGCCGGCCTTTTCGGCGAGAGTGGCCATCTGCACCATTGTCTCAGTTGAGTTCTTCAGCGGATCGGGATCCAGAAGGGAGAAGTGGCATGCGCCTTCTTTCTCAAGCTTCTCGGTAATGTAGCTCCATACCTTGCCGGGCATCTCTAGACCTCCGGATGTAAGCCATCGGCCTTCGTTATGCTTTTTATGGTTTTGGGCGAATGACCTGCTTCTTCCGACATTTAGGTAGGAATTTCCCCGTCTGCGCAGCATACTGCTTGTATTCATCCCCGAATCGGGAAATCAGCAGTTCTTCTTCCGGCCCTGTTACTTGGTAGTATCCCGGAATCCCTACGAGAATCACAAGAGTGACCACAGAAGGTACCATCAAGAACAGTCCCAAGAACGACAGCATGTAGGCCGCATACGACGGATGTCTGACTCTAGAGTAGGGTCCACTTTGAATTAGTCTGTGCTCCATACCCATGGTCCATGACGAGGCCATGTTCCTTCTTGCAAGTCGGGACCAACCATGCAGGAGAATACCCAAGCAGAGGAGCACGGCCCCCGGCATCCAAACTGGAAAGGGCACATCTACGATGGGAACCACCCACACAAACAGGAGTTGGCTCGCCGAGAACAGCCACGCAATCGATATTGCGAAAACTAAGATGAAGGCCAGTAGAGTTGAAGCCGCTATGGCGGCCATGGTCACCGCAGGCACATACTGGTCCGGTTGTTGAAACTCAGATGCGTGGCGACCTCTAATCTTCTTCAAATCCAAGATAATGTGCAGAATCACATCAAGAGAAGCAAGAGTACAAATGACCGGGCCTGCTACGTTGAAATCCAGCACGTTCACCTGCAGAGCCTGCTGTCTCTATCTGCTTTTCGAATGCAGCGAGCATTAGTTACGCGCTAGACAGGCACATGTCCATAATGCTAATAGCCTTGAATAACGAGCTGACCATGTCCGCGTCAGGAAAGAATCAGTCTATTGGATCATGACTGATTTCAATGGACGCAGCATCCGAGGATTAAGGAATGCTCGAGCGACGAGTCGGTGTCTTTCTGTGCCACTGCGGGAGCAACATTGCAGGAGTAGTGGACATACCTCGTCTCATGGATACAATAAAGAAGATCGACGGGGTAGTGCATGTCGAAGATTACAAGTACGTCTGTTCAAGACCGGGCCAGCAGATCATTCACGATGCGGTTAAGGACAAAAGACTGGACAGAATTGTGATCGGATCTTGCTCGCCTCGAATGCATGAAGTCACTTTCAGGCAGACCATGAGGGATAGCGGACTGAATCCCTTCCTACTCGAGATCGCGAACCTGAGAGAGCAGTGTAGCTGGATACACTCCAACGACCCCAAGGCCGCGACAGAGAAGGCAATTGACCTAGTTCGCATGGCTGTCGCCAGGGCCAAGCTTCTGGAAGCACTTGACGAGCCGGTCTTCGAAGTGAAGAAAGCGACTTTGATAATAGGTGGCGGCATAGCTGGGATATCAGCAGCTCTCGACCTTGCCAATGCGGGTTTCAAAGTCTACCTTGTTGAGAAGGAACCGAGCATTGGTGGCAAGATGAGTAGATGGGACAAGACGTTTCCTACTCTGGATTGCGCGTCTTGCATATTGACTCCTCGCATGGCTGAAGTCGGATCACATCCCAACATCGAGATGCTCACTCTGTCACAAGTAGAGAAGGTGGAAGGCTTTGTCGGCAACTTCGAAGTGACAGTACGTCAGAAGCCCCGCTATGTTGATGTTAAGAAGTGCACATCTTGTGATGATTGCACGAAGGTGTGCCCAGTCGATGTTCCTGCGGAGTTCGATGCTAATCTGGCCTACAGAAGGGCCATCCATATCCCGTTCGCGCAGGCGGTCCCATCTGCGTACGTCCTGGACATGAAGAACTGCCTCGGAGTCGATACGATAAGGTGCGGCAAATGCAAGGAGAAGTGTGAACCAGGCGCCATCAACTATGATGACCACGAGCGTATACTCAAGCTTCAAACCGGCACAATCATAGTAGCAACAGGGTTCGAGATTTTTGATGCCACCAAGAAGGAGGAGTACGGCTACGGTGAGTTTCCAAACGTGGTGAATCTCGCCGAGGTCGAAAGAATGCTCAGTGCTGGAGGCCCCACCCAAGGTCACGTCGTAAGACCCTCTGATTTGAAAGAACCGAGAAGAATCGTCTACATCCAGTGCGTTGGAAGCAGGGACGAGCGAACGAACAGGTATTGCTCAAGAGTCTGCTGCATGACTGCAATAAAGCAGGCCAGAATGCTTCGTGACAAGACAGGAGCAGAAATCTTCCTCTTCTATATTGACCTGAGAACGTTTGGAAAGGGCTACGAGGAATTCTACGAGTCCACTGCGGCTGCAGGTGTGACTTTTATTCGCGGACGAGTAGGGGAGATTCTGCAGGACGACACTACCATGAATCTGACCGTGCGAGGGGAGGATACACTACTAGGCAAGCCAATGCAGCTTGATGATGTTGACTTAGTGGTTCTCTCAACAGGCGTTGTGCCGCCAGCCTCAGCAAAAGATGTCGCACGAATCCTAAACCTGAGCCAGTCGCCAGACGGATTCCTTCTAGAAGCTCACCCAAAGCTCAGACCCGTCGATTCGTTCAATGATGGAATCTTCGTTGCTGGAATGGCTCAAGGTCCTAAAGATATCCCTGACACGGTAGCACAGGCAAAGGCTGCAGCTTCTGGCGCAATGGCATTAATGGGCAAAGGCAGAATCACCGTGGAGCCCTACTACTCAGTTGTCGACGAGGATAGGTGCTCTGGTTGTCGTCTCTGCGTTTCGTTATGCCCGTATAACGCAATCACAATTGAAAAGAACGGGCGAGCACACGTCAACCCTGCGGTGTGTAAGGGCTGTGGAACTTGTTCCTCTGCTTGTGCGGCCTCTGCTATCACATCACAGCACTATACCGACGGGCAGATTGCAGCAATGGTTGAGGAATACCTTTCTGCCCGGTAGCAGGAACACCAAGCACGGAAATATCCCATGCTGAATGAGGCTTGTCGGATATTGGACAACGTCAATCCCACATGTGTGATGGTCGCCGGTAGAAAGAGAAAGTGCTGGAGACAACCTGAATGAAGAGTACTGACCTGACCGTGGCAATACTTGCAGGCGGCAACTCGGAGCGCTTCAGGTCCGACAAGGCCCTCGCGCTATTTCGAGGCCTTCCTTTGCTCACGCACATGATTAGCATTGCCAAACGATTCTCATCTCAGACTCTTGTTGTGGTTTCGAATGATGAGCAGGCGAGAGCATTTGAGGACGTTGTCGACGATACCGAAATTGCCGTCGACCCAGATGATGCGGTCAGATGCGCCTTGACCGGCGCCGTTACCGCCTTTGAATTCAGTAAGTCTCGGTACGTAATGGTGTTGCCAGTCGATACTCCTCTGGTCAAAGTTGAGATGCTACAGATACTCGTGGACCTCAGGGCCGGACACGGAGCAGTTGTGCCATCATGGCCTTCCGGTTACGTTGAGCCACTCCATTCTGTCTATCTGGCAGAGCATGCGTACGCTAAAGGTCTCAAGGTACTCGAAGATGGAAAGCGTAGGATGCAGGACTTACTTGACCAGCTGCATAATGTTCTCTATGTTTCGACACTAGTTCTTGAGAAGTATGATCCCGAGTTGAAGACCTTTGTCAACTTCAACACCGAGGAAGAATTACGTCGTCTTGAGAAAGAGAGGATTTCGCCCCGTCAGACAAATCAACCCAACTAGCTTGTGCAAATCGCACTTGTCCCAAGCTATAAGCTTAGGTTCTCATGGCGAATCCTGCAAGTGCCTTCGTGTCCAACCATGCACGGACCGTACGGGTTGTCGGGAACACATCGCTTGCCGAATAGTGGACAGTCAACAGGGTCAATCATGCCCAAGACAACTTTGTGGCACATACACCCAGGGAGTATATCGACTGAGTTCGTCCGAGGAACTTCAAACCGTTTGCGCGAGTCATGTTCTGCAAACTTGCTTCGCAGATAGTAAGCCGAATCCTTGATGACGCCCAGCCCCCTCCAAGGTCCGTCGCCAAGATTGAAGGCCTGTCGAATCGCCTGCTGAGCATATCTGTTGCCTTCCGGGCGGACCACACGACTATACTCGTTTTCGGATTCAGCCCTGTTATCCCGGATCTGTGTCAGTATCATCCTTACAGACTCCAGAACGTCGAGAGGCTCAAAGCCAGCTGCAACACATGGCACATGATGCCTTTTTGCCAGAGGCTCGAACGCGTTCGTTCCTATTATCGCAGAGACATGCCCCGGCGTTATGAAGCCATCAACAGGTGGCCCCTCGATTCTCAGGAGAAGCTCCATAGCTGGTGGGATTGCCTTCAGAGAGGTAAGCATCGAGAAGTTGCTCGGGGGATCCCTGAGCATTTCCACGGCAAGTGTAGGAGCTGTGGTCTCGAACCCTACTCCTACGAATACGACTTCCCGTTCCGAGTTGTTCTGTGCAATTCCCACGGCCTCATTCACACCATACACTATACGGACGTCGGCTCCTTGTGCTCGCTCCTTTGCTAGACTAGAAGACGTGGATGGCACATTCACCATGTCCCCGAATGTGGTGATGAGGTGACCTTGTCTAGCGAGCTCGATTGCTGTATCCACATCCTCGGCCGCGCACACGCATACTGGACAACCGGGGCCAGCGACCAGCTTTATGTTGTCAGGCAGGAGTGTACGGAGACCATGACGGCTAATAGTATCCTCGTGGGTGCCACAAACATGAACAATCCTAAACCTGCGACCCTCACTAAGATGCCGTATCTCACTCAGGATGGCGTCTGCATACCTTGAGTTTCTGAACTCTGACTGAGAAATCATTAGAGCCTAGAGTAGAGGATGGGGGTCTATTCATAAAGCTTGCATAATATGCACGGATTGGAAATAGTCACTTGCTCTGTCGTGCATCATGAAGCAAGACCAAGGCTTCGCCAACAGATATGGAGAGCATGCTGGCGAGTTGTCTCGCAGTTATGTCCGGTTCGGTTGGAAGCACCTTTTCACGGGCATATCCAATCCAACCAGAATACAGCGGGTTCCTCTTAGTGGCCTCAACCAGATATGGCCAAAGCGGGTTGTTCCAGCAGTCTTTGCCGTCAATGTCGGTAAAACGAGTGGAAGAGTTGACGGTCCTCTTATCCCTAGGGATTGGTTGGTTATCGGAATTAGATGCAACCCCACGATCTGTGAGCCGAGCCTGCTTCACTTCTGCATCCCTTCTTGTTCGCTTCCCGGCGACTGCCTCGGATTGAGGTCGACATGGTTGAGAGCGGATTGCATTATAAGTGTTCGGGAAGAAAGCGAACTCTATTCGCAGAGCGCGCCCGCCAGAAACTCATAATCGCGGATGGGTTGGCATCGCCACAACTCGGCACTGTCCCGCTCGTTTCCATTCATGGAAACCTCATCAAAACGCTAGTAACCTTTACCTATCGCAGCGGACGATGGACGCCGAGCTCTTGCAGGAGTCTCTTGCTTTCCTCCTCAATCCTCTTCTCAACATGAGCATACAGATCCTGCTCAAACACCGGAGGAATAATCTTCACAACACTGCACAGCCGATCCACAATACGTTCTGCCAGCTCATGAGGCGACACCACACTGCCTTTGACTATGCTTCTCACAACCTCCTCATTCACGCTGGTTCGAACAACCGAGTTCAGTACATTGGCGATTGTTCCATCTGAATCGATGTAGAATGGAAGCTGCCCCTTGTCACGAAGAATCACAAAGCCAAGCTTGTCGACGATACTCTCCGTATACCACTCGAGACTTGATTCTTTCATGCGCAGTTTCGCTGCAAACTCTGTTTTCGTGAGGGGATTTGGGTGGCTCCAAGGGTGACGTGTTACAATGTACAAAGCAGCCCCGAACAGGGGTTCTGGTTCATGTGCCACGCCCTCCTTGGAAACATATCTGCGCAACACGTCAAGCGCCATCAGTTCATACCGTTCATCAACCTTGTTTTCGCCATAGAAACCGTGTGCTTCTCTTACTTGGCTGACAACTACCTGAGGGTTAACCATCAGGCTCTCGTTCTTGCTCTCCAGCATGAAGCACAGTCTCCTAAGAGCTAGGGCGCCTGCTGGTCAGAAGCAGGGCATGCACTCGGTTATATTGCTTTTGCACGAGAAATAGAGGCGTGGACATTGCGCGCGTTTTGGGGCTCTACCTTGCCCGATATGTCTTTTCAAGAGCCCATCTTAGCGCACGTTCAATCTCGGTGAGACGGGTCTCACCACCATAGTTCTTGACAACGACCTCTTGCAGGATTCCGTCCTGAACCCGTACCTCGAAATCAAACGCATCATCCCATTCGATTTCCTCGTTTTCGACCCTGTGCCTGTCCTCCTGCTGAAACAAACCCAAGATTCTTTCAACGAAGAATCGGGCAAAAGCGCCTCTCTTGATGTCGTACGAGGCATGAGGAGCTGGCACTATTCTCAAATCACGATCTTGGATTTCTATCGTGGCAAGCTCCAAGTCTCGAGCCTTGTTCATTATCAGCATCGACCGAGGCTGCTCAGGGGCTGTTGCAGGAGCGGCCGCCGGGCCCTTCGCTATGGGTCTCGCTACTTCAGTCGGCCTGCCAAGAGCAGTATCCGCTGTCGCAAAGCTGGTGGCACCAATTGATGCATCAAGTGCCTGTATATATGCCTCCAGTTTTTCGATTCTTTCTTTTAGCCGCTCAAGTTCTTCATCAAGCTCTTTTCTGAGATCGAGCAGCGTTCGTATCCTCGGGTCTTCCAACTCTAACACCATCAGACTTGACCAAGCGGTCCTCTCATTTCTGTTCAACAATATATCTTCTTGTGTATTATTGAACTTCCCGCAAATGAGTGCGTGCCATCCAAAGATGTCCAGAGCACGCGGCATTGAGCATGCCTGAGTCAATCAGTAACTACCGTAATCGCAAAATCAGGACATTCGAGCTCACACAACTTGCATGCTTTGCAGGCTTCTAAATCTACAACGACCGGGAGCACATAGCCTCTGTTGTCAACCTTCTTCGATTCCGCAAGGACCTTCTGCGGACACACGAAAATACATTCGTGACAACCCTTGCACAATTTCGGGTCAATGACGATTCGCTTGACTTTCTTTGGCATGAGAGCTCGCATGTCAGATTTCCGGAAGTTGTGATATAATCGTATTCATGTGTTCTCGGAGAGCATGCGTTAAATAGCGAACGAACGATATGAAGACAGAAGATGGTGCTTGACCATTGACATCATACCTCGTCTTCGCTTGTCCACAATGCAGGAATTTCACAAATGCCCCGGCCGGTCAGAAACACCGACGGTGCAGCTACTGCGGCAGGATTATTGACATTACAGAAGCATCCTGCGCTGTCTTCGATAGCCCTGACGCTGCCTCAGCTGCAGTGAGAGAATTCAATGCGAAGCGTGACAATGAATTCCAGCTAGCGGTCGAAAAATCAAAGGAGAGGCTCCGGGCACTCATGCCCAATGAGACATTGACAGTCGAGGAGGTTTCCTCTCAGACAGAGGAAGTGCCTCCACCCGGAAAGAGGAAAAGATTGTTGGAGCTTCTTGAGAGAGAAGCAAAGGATAAGCCCTGCTCGCTCGACAGGATAGCCGAACTCTGTGGACAGCATAGGCTAGACTGGCCTTGGGTTGAAGAGCAGCTATCGAGGCTAGCTGAGAATGGTCTGCTTGTTTTCCCACGTCCGTGGACTATCCAGATGGTGCCATCTGCTGGACCTACGGCAGAGAAAGTGAAAGGCAAGACCGACATCAGAAGGGATATTGTAGCAGCTGTGAGAAAAGCGGGCGGCAGCTGTAAGGTTGAGGACCTTGTGAAGACATTTACGTCGCAGGGAGTGCGGGAATCATCTGTCGAGGATTCGCTGGACAGATTGATGCACTCCGGATTGATCTTTGAGCCCAAGCCGGGAGTAGTAGCCTTGGTTGGCAGTGGTGAGCAGTGATGCCGATTGTCGAGCTTGTTGCGAAGAGAACACTTGAGAGACATCCGCACATGAATGTCAGCGTTATCGATCTCATTGTGCTTCTCTGGTTGCACACAAATCCCTATGACAGCAATCGGCGTTTTCTGAGCAGCACAAAAGCTGTCCTGAGGATGTGCGAGACACTTCAGACTCCGGGCAAGGGGTTCGAAATGACAGACGACGAATTGACACAGATCATTCTGGCCAGTCTCCTGAAACTGAAGGAACGAGGCCTTGTCGATGTGCTATCCACTGGGACTCACTTTGTGAGAGCGACCTTGACCCAGTCGGGTGTTGATTTGATTGACGACTCGGTAACGGCGGCTGCCCTAAGGCGTGTCACACACGAATTCGGCGACAATCCATGAAGGTTTGTGCACTCACTGTTGTTCGTTTGGCCTGCCTGCCCGTAGGAACATACCAAAGACATAGGGCAAGTGTGATAATTGGTAATCTTTAAAAGATAAACTCGACCGGAAGCGACAAGTCGCTCTCGGGATAACGACTGTTTCGAGACCTTGGAGCCAGTGCAGGCCTCTCGTTCTGCTCGCGCGAACGGTCTGTAGACGTGTGCCAGTGAGGTCTTGGAGTGGCCGTTGAAACCACCAAGACGAGCGGATACAGCACATGACGGATGTCAATGTGCCCACAGGATAACAATCACACCGGAAGTGAGGCAAGATTCCAACATACGGATATTCCGTACTCGGGATAGACCCCGACAAGACAGCGATAGCCAGTGGCAGGAATATGCGGTGCTCTCCCAAGCACTCTAGGGAGATATGCAATGCTATCCGGGGCATGATGCTCGACAAGGCAACCAAGCTGCTCGAGAGCGTAATCGAAGAAAAGACGTGGCTTCCTTACAAGCGTCATCGGAAGCAGAGACCACATCATGCAGGAATGAAGAAATGGCCTTCCGGAGGACATCCAGTTAACGCATCGCAGCAGATTCTCAAAGTACTGAAGAACGCAGAGAGCAATGCCGACAATAAGGGTCTTGATATCGACAGGCTCAAGATTGTTCATGCAGCGACGCAGAGAGGAAGGACCTACAAGAAATTCATTCCAAGGGCGTTTGGAAGAAGCACAGCCTATAATGAGGATACATCTCACATAGAGATCGTTCTGGAGGAGGTGGGTTAAGTGTCCGCAGTGAAGTACTTCATCGAACAGAACATGCGCAAGCTGCGAGTTGATGAGTTCTTATCCAAGGAACTCAACGCAGCAGGTTATGGCGGCGTCGAAATCAGAAAGATGCCCATGAGAACCGAGGTTGTCATTCAGGCCTCCAGACCTGGCGTTGTCATAGGGCGCCGTGGTGCAAAAATCAGGGACCTCACCTATGCGCTCGAGAACGAATACGGAATCCAGAACGTTCAGGTAGAAGTAGTTGAGATAGAGAATCCTTGGCTTAGTGCCCCTGTTATGGCTTCGAAGCTCGCCAGACAGCTTGAACATGGTGTACGTTACCGCAGAATGGCTTACTGGATATTAAGACGCGTGATGCGCGCGGGAGCGTACGGGTGTGAGATAATCGTGAAAGGAAAGCTGGGAAGTAGACGAGCAAGGTACCAGAAGTTCAGAGAAGCCACCATCGCAAAGACCGGACAGCCTGCAGATCTCTTCGTCGATAAGGCATGTGACTTCGCAGTGCTCAAGCCAGGCACAATCGGAGTCCAAGTGAAGATAATGCGACCGGATGCAAAGATTCCGGGAGTCATTCATGTCAAGAAGGCAAAGCCAAAGAAAGCCGGTGTAGTCGAGGTTTCCAGGGAGGCCGAGGGCGTCGAGGAAGTGCCTGAGGCGGTAACAGCGGAAGCTGCAGCAGAGGAAGTCGGAGAGAGCCTTGAGGGAATCACAGACATTGAGGAACTTCGTGAACTCGAGGAACTCGATGCACTTGACCTAGTCGAGGAGACTGGACCGAAGAAAGCCCGACAGAAGACTGAACGAGAGAGCCCATCCGCTCCTGAGAGCCGAACGGCCCAAGGTGAAGAAGGCAGTAAGGAAGCTGGGCCATCAGATGAACTTGACGAGACCGACGAGGAGATGTAGAAATTGGCCCGATTGAAGTCCGCTGACATTAGGAAGCTTACCCCACCTGAGCGACAAAAGAAGCTTCAGGAGCTCTATAACGAACTCACGAATGCTCGGATTGAACTCGCAACAGGTGGAGGAACTCAGAATCCTCACAAGATCAAAGGTGTCAGGAAAGCAATAGCCCGCGTGCTTACGATAGAACATGAAATTGAACTGGAGGGCTCTAAATGAAAGCCACTCTCTCGAACTTGGTCAGGCACGAGCTTATCGGAATGAGCGCTCACGTTGTCGAAGCGCGTGATCCGAGTTTGGTATGCAGAGATGGTACGATAATCGATGAGTCCAAGGAGACTCTCCGACTGGCCACGGCCAATCGAGAGATTACCGTTCCAAAGAGAGCTTGTGTCTTCAGTTTCAGACTACCGAATGGTGAGTTCGTGCATGTTGATGGGCGATTGCTGACCGGACGCCCGGAAGATAGACTCAAGAAGTCTCTGAGGAGGCACTAGAGATGCGCAAGACCAAGGACAAGGTGCGTGATATCGGCGTTCCCGGAGTGGAGCCCCCGAAGAAAACCTGCACTGATCCCAATTGTCCGTTCCACGGAAGCCTCCCTGTCAGAGGCCGGGTCATGCAAGGAATTGTCACGAGCACGAAAATGCATGGCGCAATAGCATTCAGGCAGGACTACCTAAGCCTCGTCGACAAGTATTCACGATACGAGAGGAGGAAGTCAAACAAACATGCTCACTTGCCTCCTTGCATGGAGGTCAATGAAGGCGACACAGTCAGAGTGGCCGAGTGCCGCCCGATAAGCAAGACCGTCAAGAGTGTCGTGATATCGGTGAAACGTCCTGCAACGAATCAGGAGGGTTAAGCAATGTCGAGGAAGCTCACCAGAGGAATTAGGAAGTATATTCCAAAGGTCGCAAGAGGGTTACCTGTCGGAGCCACGCTTCTGTGTACTGATAATTCGGGAGCGAAGGAGCTCCAGTTGATAACTGTCCTAGGATACAAGGGTAAACAGAGGAAGATTGGCAAAGCGGGTGTCGGCGACCGCATCAACGTTTCTGTGTTGAAAGGCAAGCAGGAACTGAGAAAACAAGTCCTGCAGGCTGTAGTTGTCAGACAGAAGAAACCGTTTCGTAGAGTCGATGGGACCTGGATACAATTCGAGGATAATGCGGCAGTCCTGATAAAGGCGGGTGGTGAGCCACAAGGTTCCGAACTTAGAGGTCCCATGGCAAGAGAAGTCACGATCATGTGGCCGCGTGTCGCAGCCATAGCGTCGAAGATAGTATGAGGTGCTGTACAATGACGAAGAAGCTTAGTCCAAAGTCCCCCCGCAAACAGCGACGCCTTGTACGTGATTCCGGTCAGCATGCTCACAGAAGCATGCTCAGATGCAGGCTAGACGATTCGCTGAGAGAAGAATACGGGCTGCGTTCTCTAAACGTGAAGAAGGGAGACCTCGTGCGTATCATGAGGGGACAGTTCAGAGACACTGAAGGAAAGGTACTCGGAGTGGACTACCGCACTATCCGCGTGCTTGTCGACGGTGCCTCGACTACCAAGTCTGATGGCAAAGAAGCTAGGGTACCATTGCACCCGTCTAATTTGATGCTTGTCAAATTGGAACTGAGTGATGAAAGAAAGAAACGCATCCAGGCCAGAGCTGCCACGATAGCGGAGAGTGAGTAGATGACACGATTGGGTCAGAAGAAACATCTGAAGCGACTGCCGGCCCCTAAGCATTGGCCAATAAAGAGGAAGGAATACAAGTTCACCACGAGGCCGGTCTCTGGTCCCCATCCAAAGGAGTACAGCATGACACTTACAGTTCTTCTCAGAGAGACACTTGGTTATGCAGAGAATATGCGAGAGGTCAAGGTGATGCTGACTAGTGGAGACGTTTTCGTTGACGGGAAGCCACGGAAAGACCCCCGCTACCCCGTAGGTATAATGGATGTTATCGAGATTAAGTCATCTGGGGACAGTTTCAGACTGCTCCCTAAGCCACAGGGAGGTTTACGACTCGTCACCATAAGCGAGAATGAGAAGGGCTTCAAGCTTTGCAGAGTAGAGAAGAAGATGATAGTAAACGGAGGGCGCCTGCAGATTACTCTTCATGACGGACGGAATATCTTGCTTCCCAAGGGTGAGAAGCCATCCGCGCATCATCCACTCGAGACCGTCAAGGTTTCAATTCCAGATCAGAGAATAATCAAAACGCTCCCACTAGCTGAGGGGGCCTATGCACTTGTGTCACGAGGAAAGAACATCGGAATCGAAGGCAAAATCGTCTCGATCAACAAGAGGTTCGGGACTCACGCCAGTACTGTGACCCTCCAGGATTCTGGCGGAAACAAGGTCCAGACAGCCACAGAGTATGTATTTGTCGTTGGTTCCGGGAAACCTGAGATTAGCCTAAGTCCCACAGGAGGCCAGAGCAAGTGAGCACCTCAGAGGAACAGATGATTTCACCCAACGAGCAGCTGATCATAGACGACTGGAAGACCTTCCCAATGAGGGAGCCACAGATTGCCAAAGTTGTGGTCGATATATGTGTGGGCGGCGGCGAGACTCTCGAACGGGCGGCTACTATTCTCAAGAACCTGACGGGTCAGACACCCGTGCAGTCCAAGGCGCACCAGACAATCCGAGACTTTGGCATCCGGAAGAGGGAACCGATTGCGGTACGAGTGACATTGAGGCACCAGAAAGCAAGGGAGTTCCTGGCAAGAGCACTCAAGGCCAAGGATGACGTACTACTCATAAAGAACTGGGATCTTGATGGCAACTTTGCATTCGGAATCAGTGAACACATAGACATACCGGATGTCAAGTATGACCCGCAACTCGGTGTACAAGGGATGAATATCACAGTCTGCATTGAGCGCCGCGGTTTCAGAGTGAAGAGACGACGAATGAAGCGGTCAAGGGTCCCCTATAGACACAGGGTGACGCCAGAGGAAAGCATGGTGCTTGTCAGAAGGGACTTCGGCATCCAGATACTGGAGAAGGAGAAGGAACGCACGTATCTGTTCTGAGGTGAGCAAGGGTGAGTACAACCAAGAAAGAAGAAACAGAGCACAAGAGGGTCGGGAAGGGTTCCAGAACCTGCTTTAGGTGTGGTACACACCAGGCACTCATCCGCAGATTCGGGCTGAACATGTGCCGACGCTGTTTCAGGGAAACAGCGAAGAAGATGGGCTTCCGCAAATACTCCTAGGGGGCAAAGAGAGAAGATGACACTGCTAGATCCGTTGGCTGATGCGATGTCGAGCATCTACAACAGTGAGCTCATTGGACAGCCCGAGGTAGTCGTGGCGCCAGCCTCAGGGCTCATCGAGAAAGTGCTTCGCGTCATGCAGGCCAGAGGTTACATCGGAGAATTCGAGCGGATTGACGATGGCAGAGAAGGTAGGCTCCGCATTCAGCTCATGGGTCGCACAAACAAGTGTGGAGTGATAAGACCTAGATTCCCTGTAAAGCGCGACGGCTTCGAGAAGTATGAGAAGAGATTCCTGCCTGCATACAACTACGGCATTCTCATTGTCACTACACCGGAAGGCGTGATGACGCACGAAGATGCGAAAAGCCGTGGAATAGGAGGCAGATTACTTGCCTACGTGTACTAGGAGGATTAGCTATGCCCAATGACATCTATGAGAAACGCATAGAGATACCCACTGGCTGCCAGGTCACGTTTCAGGAAAAGACAATCATCGTCTCAGGTCCTAAGGGCAAACTCGAAAGAACATTCCCAGAGCCCTATGCGCACCTTAGAATCGAAGGAAATGAGGTAGTTGCTAGCACAGACGTAGCTCGAAAGAAAGCAAGAGCCCTTGTCGGCACTATGATAGCACACGTCCGTAACATGCTCGTCGGTGTGCAACATGGCTATGAGTATCAGATGAAGATCGTTTTCTCGCACTTCCCGATAACTGTAGACCTCAAAGGCAGAGACGTAATCATCAAGAACCTAATAGGAGAACGAGGCATCCGAAAGGCAAAGCTGATTGGAGACGTCCAAGCCAAGATAACAGAAGATGATGTGATTATCAGCGGCATCAACCTTGAGCATGTTTCGCAGAGCGCCGCAAACATACAGAATGCCACGCGACTGAGGTCAAAGGACAGGCGTGTCTTCCTTGATGGCATCTACGTCCTAAAGAAGAGAAAGGGTGAGACAACCAAGTCTGTCGTATAGGAGGTTTAGATTGTGTCAGAAGAACAAAGGACGGAAAAGAAGCGGGCCGAGAAGTCGGAAAAGGATCGGGAAAAGAAACCGAAGAAAACCGCACCTGCAAAGGCCGCCAAAGTCCGAGAGACTTCAGCGAAGACCGCCAAGAAGGCAGCTGCGCCGCGCAAGGCTCGAGCGGCACCAGAGAAACCGAAAGCGGCACGGAAAAAGGAGCCCAGTGAGATTGAAGCAGAAGCGCCCAGAACAGCCGCAAGGAAGAAGGCAGTATCCAAAGCGGCTGTGGTATCGAAGAAAGAAGCCCCGAAACGCGTGCGGGAAGGAATCGTTGAAATGCGACTTTTCAGGATTGCAAAACACAAGAAACACGGTCTTCCAGAATTCCGCCGCGAGAATGCACATCGCTGGATCCGCCTTAGTGACTCGTGGAGAAATGTGCGCGGAAATGATAGCTACACTAGGCAGAAGCGCAAAGGGCGAATTGCGATGGTATGTGCGGGGTATCGTACTCCAAGAGCAGCCAGAGATATTCATCCGTCAATGCATCTCGAGGTCCCAGTGTATAATGTCGGACAGCTTGAAGGCCTTGACTCCAATATCCATGCTGTGCGAATTGGCGGCACTGTCGGAATGAGAAAACGTCAGGAGATCCTCAAGAAAGCTGAAACGATGCACCTTAGAGTCTTGAACCCTGGCGTTCCTGAATCTGCTAGGGAAGAAGAGCTGTTTTCAGAACTCGACACGGAGGCAGATGAAAAGTGAGGCTCAGTACACAGAAACGTCTTGCTGCAGACGTGATGAACGTCGGATTAACAAGAGTCTGGATTGATCCTGCCTTCGAAGACGAAGTCTCTCTCGCAATAACCAAGAATGACATTCGCCGCTTGGTAGACGAGGGGGCAATCCAAGCGAGGCAGAAGCAGGGCGTTAGTAGAGGAAGGGCAAGATTCCGTAAGCATCAGATTCGCAAAGGTCAGAGAAAAGGCCCGGGCGGCAAGAAGGGCAAGAATACAGCAGTCTTGTCAAAGAAGGACCGCTGGATGATGAAAATCCGTCCAATGAGGAAGGAACTGAAGAAGCTCAGGACAGACGGAAAGATAACTAGCAGAGTCTACCGGGATCTCTACCTCAAGGCCAAGGGCAACGCCTTCAGGAATACGGGCCATATTAAGACCTACATAACAGAACGCAAACTGGGGGCGAAGTAATGGCACACGGCCCGACTTATCGAGTGAAGTTTCGTAGACGCCGAGAGGGTAAGACTGACTACTATCGACGACGACGCCTCCTGATGTCAAGGATGCCTCGCCTTGTAGTCAGGAAGACCAACACAAGTATGATTGTCCAACTGGTGAATGCGGACATAGTGGGCGACAGAACAGTTGCCTCCGCGATGTCAGGAGAACTAGGAACCTACGGTTGGTCCGCATCAACTGGTAACCTTCCAGCGGCCTATCTTACAGGACTACTGGCAGGACGCCGAGCAAAGGAAAGAGGCATTGAGACGGCAGTACTTGATCTAGGACTCAACCCACCAATCAAGGGATCGAGAGTCTATGCAGCACTCAAGGGAGCGATTGATGCAGGTCTGGAAGTGGCTCATGATTCCGAAATCCTGCCGGACGAGTCTAGGATCAAGGGTCAGCACATTGTGGAGGCGTACAAGCACTTCAAAGGCGACAAAGGAGCATCCAAGATGTTCACTCAGCTGACCCAGAAGAAGGTCGACATACAGACCATTCCAAAGCAGTTTGAGACCGTCAAGAAGAAAGTCCTTGACATTCCAGCCGCTGATCTCAAGCCTAAGAAGAAGGCGGCTGCAGCAAGAGCGGCAGCTGCTCCAGCCAAGAAGCTAGCCAAGAAAGCTGTGAAAGGAAAAGCCATCCGTAAGGCTCCTAGAGCACAGCCAATCAAGCCAAGACCAAAGAGACTCGTATCGAAAGGAAAAGGCAGAGTCAAGGGCAAGAAGGCTAAGAGTGAGAAGTTGTAGAGGGATAATCGCTGATGAGCAGACAACAGAGAAGACGCCGACCAGTTCGTGAAGAAGAAGAAGCTCTGGAAGAGTGGATTCCGAGGACACGTCTGGGCCAGATGGTCAAGGACGGCCACATCAACAGCCTAGAGGAGATCCTTGCTCAGAATCTTGTCGTACGCGAGCCCGAGATATTAGACGCCCTATTCCCCGACATCCGACAAGAGGTTGCAGACGTCAGTCTGGTTCAAAGACAATCGGACTCAGGAGAGCTGAAGAGTTTCCGAATCACGGTCATAGTGGGAAACGGTCAAGGAGTGATAGGCATAGGTGTCGGAAAAGCCTCAGAGTTTGTGCCCGCTGTAAGAGCCGCTGAGGCGAAGGCCAAGCTGAACATCACTGTATTTCGCAGAGGCTGTGGATCGTGGGAGTGCAGATGCAGCGATATGCATAGTATTCCGTTTCAAGTCAGTGGTGCTGCCGGATCGATTTCAGTGATACTGAAGCCAGCACCCAAAGGAACGGGTCTTGTTACTGCAGATGTGGGAAAGCTGGTGCTCAGGATTGCAGGTCTGAAGGATGTCTGGTCCGTTACGAAGGGCCGATCTAGGACGCACTCAAACTTTGCAAAAGCATATGTCTATGCGCTCATGAAGACCTACAAAATGCTGCCGCCTCAGGAATGGTCAGCCCCAGGAGTGTATGGGTGATGAGTCAGGAAGAGAAGCCCATCTTGGCGATACGGATCAGGGGACCTGCTAGAGTCAGGCCGGAGATAGAAGACACGCTTGGGTACCTTCGGCTCAGAAAGGTGCACAATGCACGAGTGATCAAGCTTACATCTGATGTTCGCGGTATGATTATGAGGGCAAAGGACTACATCACATGGGGACCAATCGACGAGAACACAGCGACCCTTCTCATATCAAAGAGAGGAAGAATCCCCGGCAACGAGATGCTGACAGATGATTACGTGAGAAAGAACTCTAGCTATAAATCCATTGACGCTTTTGCCAAGGCATTGGTCGCCGGGACAGCGGATATCTCGGACATGGAAGGCTTGAAACCGGTCTTCAGGCTGACTCCGCCCAAGAAAGGCTTCAGGGGGAAGAGGAATCTTCCAGTAGGAATGGGCGGAGTAACAGGTGACAGAGGGCAAGCCATAAACGAACTCGCGCAACGTATGATATGAAAGGTTCTTGAGGTGAACAAGCATGTCTTGGGACGATAATCCAGATGATGAGGATGCACGCAAGGCACTGCGCAAGTGGCTGGGAGACTTCCTACCAGAAGATGTACTTCGAAATATCGAAGACATGATGCAGAAGATGCTCGGCCAAATGGGCAATGGGTCGATGTTTGACCAACGATTCATTGATGAGCTGATGAAGAATCCACACGACTTGAACCCTCTTATCTTTGGATTCTCAATGACCATAGGTCCCGATGGAAAGCCGGTCATCCAGAGATTCGGTCATAGAATCCCGGAGAACCCCGGTGAACCTGTTGCTCCTCAGCTCGAACCGATTGTCGATGTGATCGAGGAGACGGATGAAATAGTGGTCGTTGCAGAATTGCCCGGAGTTGAGAAGGACGAAATCAAGGTCAATGTGAAGGGCAAGATTCTGACCATTGACGTTAGTAACCAAGAGAGACCGTATCATAGAGAACTTGAACTACCAGCCAAAGTCAAGAAGGAAGAAGCTAAGTCATCACTACGGAATGGTGTTTTAGAAGTGCGACTGAAGAAGGCATAGAGGAGAGACGGACGATGTACACGCGGAAGTCGAAAAGGATTCGTTCATTGAGAGGATTGCGTACCGCGGGTTATGGCGATACAAAGGGTCATCGTGCTGCGGGTCAGCGAGGTGGAATGGGCAACGCCGGAACTGACAAACATCACAGAATGAGGACCATGAAGCTCAATCCACACTACTTTGGCAAGCATGGTTTCAAGAGACCGGAAAGCATCCTCAAACTTCCCTCCACCATCAATGTAGGCGAGATTGACGAGTCTCTGGACCGACTTGTTAGCCGAGGACTCGCGACCAAGTCCGGAAGTGCTTACACGGTTGATGTCGCCCGTCTTGGTGCTGACAAGGTTCTAGGTTCGGGCAGGGTGACGCGCAAGCTGAACCTTACCGGCGTTAAGGCGATTTCTCCCGGTGCGAGAGAGAAGATTCAGAACAAGGGCGGCACAGTCGACCTCCCGGCTGAGTAGTACTGTGGACAGCGAGTCATTGAGCCAAGTGGCAATGTGCTGAGATAGCATGTCGAATACGGATTCAGCTGTTCGTAGATGGAGCATGCTCGCAACCACCACTATCTTTAAAGGCCAAATCCAGATGGTGCCCCAGAAAACCTGCAGGAGACCACCGGTTAATTGCCATCTACATTTCTAAGGGCCCTATCTCCGATGGTCCGGGTCATGCCCGAGGTCAAGGCGCCTAATCGCAAGGTGTCTTTCCGAGAGAAAGCGATTTGGACTATTCTGGTACTTGTCGTATTCCTTGTGATGTCCCACATGCCCCTATACGGGGTGAACCAGGCGACCGTCACCGACTATCTGTGGGCCATGCGTGTGATTCTTGCAAGCACAAGAGGCACGCTAATGGAACTTGGAATAGGACCAATAGTCACTGCAGGCCTAGTAATGCAGCTCCTTTCAGGTTCCAAGATAATCAATGTGGATTTCAGCGACCCCGATGACCGAGCTCTGTTTACAGGCGGTCAGAAAGTGCTAGCCATGCTTATGACAGCATTCCAGGCAATGGCTTACATAATCGGGAACGCATATGGCACCCTCACTGCCGAAGAAGCTGTGCTTGTGTTTTTCCAGCTCTTTGCGGCAGGCATAATCGTCATCTTGATGGATGAACTTGTACAGAAGGGCTGGGGGCTCGGATCAGGCGTCTCGCTGTTCATCATGACTAACGTAGCAGGTCAAGTCATATTCAACATGTTTGATATCACACAGTACGAGACAAACGCCCAGCCGCTGGGCTACCCTCAAACAGGTACGGGGTTGCCCAAAGGCATTATCGCAGCCATTATCGCGAACATCCTGAGATTCTTTGGCATTGGTACCGATGCTGGTCCGACTGTTGATGCTTCCTGGTTAATCGTGAGAGACGGGTTTAATCCAAGTCTCCTATCGCTTGGTATCACTCTGTTGATATTCTTCCTCGTACTGTATATGGAATCCATGCGAGTGGAGATACCTCTGCAGTACGCCAAGTACAGAGGCATGAGAGCAAAATACCCGATCAAGCTGCTCTATACGTCAAACATACCTGTTATCCTTGCGCAGGCTCTCTTTGCTAACGTCATATTCTTCGCCCAGATCCTCTACAATGCATATCCCTCGAACGTCTTCCTTAACTGGCTAGGAGTCTTCGAAAAGGATGCCGCCAGCGGCAGACTAATAGCTATCTCGGGTCTGGCAAGATACGTCACGCCGCCTCAGGGCATATTTGCGGTCTTCCAGCAGTGGGACGGCTTACCACATGTTATCATCTATTCTGCAATCACCATTCTGTTATGCTGGGGATTCAGTAGAATCTGGATTGACATCAGCGGCATAGCTCCCCGTGATGTATCGAGGCAGTTGCTGAATTCCGGTTACATCGTTCCGGGCTTCAGAAGAAGCGAGAAGGTTCTTGAGAGGCTGCTTGACCGATACATCCCAGTGGTGGCGGGATTCGGCGGAGCTCTGATAGGCATCCTGGCAGCAGCAGCAGATGTTATGGGTGCACTAGCAAGCGGTACGGGCATATTGCTGATGGTATCGATCATCAAGCAGTACTACGAACAGATTGCCAAGGAACAGCTCAAGCAGATGGGCGGCGAGGGAATCGAGGGTCTGCTGGGAATCCTGTAGTCGACCTACTTGTAGCCTCACAACTCGGCATCCTGGTCCGTACACGGGTTCTTGACAGGCCGTTCTCCATTACCTCTTACAGAAGGACATATAACGGGGACGCTAAAACCCCCGGAACAGCTCGATTGCTGGATGTCTGATATTTGTGCCCGAAGGAAAGAACCTTGTCATAGTCACAGGAATCCCAGGTGTCGGCAAGACGACCGTAATCACAACAGCTGTAGATATGGTCAAGCAGAAGCACGGAGAGGAAGTCCTTGTGCTGAACTTTGGGACAGCCATGTTCGAAGTCGCGTCCAAGAAGGGCTTGGTGAAAGACAGAGACGAGATGAGAAAGCTGGCAACAAAGACGCAGCGCGAAATCCAGAAGCTGGCAGGTCAGAGCATAGCTCAGAAGGCCAAGTCAGCGCGTATCATTGTTGACACACATACGCTCATCCAAACGAACAACGGTTACTTGATTGGGCTGCCTGAGTGGGTAGTGACTGCACTTGGACCAAAGACCATAGTCTTGGTCGAAGCAGCACCCGATAAGATTGCTGCGCGAAGGAGCGAGGACCCCACTCGTGCACGTGACAGCCAAGATGTTGCGGTGATAGAGATCCATCAACAGATGTGCAGAGCCGCTGCTGTCGCCGCAGGGACGATCACTGGAGCAACGGTGAGGATAATCAACAATCGTCAGGGAGAAGTCGAGGCGGCTGCGACCGAGCTATATCAAACACTAATGGAGTAGACGAGAATGCAGGACCTGTTCGCAGCTCTCTTATCTTGGTTTGAGATCTTCCGTACACCACCGCTTTCGGGCGTTTTGATTACTCTCGTCTCTATGGGTGTGACCCTAACCAGCAATCTGGCTATGAAACGCTTCACAGATGTGCGTCGGTTGAAGAGATATCAAACGGAGATTAAGCAGTACCAAGACATGGTGAAGCAGGCAAAGAAGAGTCAGGACGAGAAACTGGCTCGAAAGATAAGAAGAAGAAAGGCCTACATCGATAGAATTCAGAAGGAGATGCTGGGCGCAAGGTGCAAACCGCTTCTGATGTTCTTCATCCCGTTCATGATGATATTCTACTTACTCTCAGGGTTCTTTTCAGTCGGCGGCGTACAGCAGATAGTCGCAGTTATTCCGTTTAATTTTCACAAGCTTATGCCGTGGGCGGTTGGACTCATAGGCTATCCTACCGCGGGAGGATTCGGTCTATATTATGTTTGGTTCTACATGCTTGTTGGCTTTGGACTGGGGCAAATCCTTCAACGCGCTATGGGCGTCAGCATGACATGAGATCAGCAAAATCAACGATGGCAGCCTTAAGTAACGAAAGTCAAACCAGTGTCTTTCGCTGCCGAGCCGAAATCCTCCACCACACGCAGCAATGAAACCGTCCGCAAGAAACAACTGAGAAAAATGAGAAAGGAGGGAGGCAAACGCTCCCTCGAAGAAATCAACAAAAAGGCGCAGCTTTGAGATGAGGGGTTGAATCGTTGTCTGGGCTTCGCAGGGCCTAGTCCTCTTTCTCCTCCTCTTCAGGCTTTTCGCCGTGCTCTTCTATACGCTTGCCAACATCATGGGCAGTACCCTTGGCTACATCCCACCCTTTGTGCAGACCCCTTTCAGCACCTTTTCCGGCCTTGCCTATAGCCTTGCCATGCTTCTCTTTCTTCGGCAACGTTTCACCTCCTTTCAAGAGAGTAAGCCTAACCTTCCCCAGCTGTGAAAAAAAGCTTTCGGGGCGCCGCCGCCTCAGAGGGAAGGTCTCAAATCAGCGATGGCGACCTTAAATAACTTAAGCGAAACCAGACTGCATGAGGAGACCACGGCTGGAAGTCGTTGAAGGTCAAGAGGTCGACACTCGGGAACACTCATCTGCTGCGGACCACCGTAACACGCGGCTATGGCAACGCGCAACGGACAGAACCGTTCACTTGTTTCTGCGCGAACCTGCCATCACCGAGCTTGCCCGGAAGAAAACCCCTGCTGTCCTCGACCTATGCGAAATCCTCTTGGGCTCAACCGATGCGGATGAATGGCAAGTTGCAGTGAATGCTCTCGCCGAAATGAAGACAGTCGCAGCACTTGAGAGGTTGATTGCATTGTACTGCCAGTCTGACCCCGACGACAAATCTTTCATAGTGCAGAAGGTAGCCCATTGCCTTACTTCAGACCACGCATCTTCATTCGAAAGGATGCTCAGAGAACTTCCTGTCCCCTGCGAGATTGATGCGTCGAGATGGTCTTCATCTGCTAAGGCCGTCCTCGGAGCAGTCTCCGGAAGGCTTGGCCTCACGCTAACCTACGTTCGATCAGACAAAGAAGGGGCTCGCCTGCTAATTCGCCGGTTACTCTCAGGAACGAGATGTTGACACTAGCCCAGAATAATCGACTTGGCAGCGCGAATTGGACAGCTCACAATCAAGTGTCTGTAATCGTCTGGAGACTCAACAATCCGAAGATGGCCATTCATGACTCACCGCTTCACTTAAAAGGACACAAGAGCGGGTTTCCTGAGAACCACGGACAAAAGGATTGATGAGGCAATATGCGACATGGCGAACTCACCAGAAACAGATCAAACCGCATGGTGAGAACTCCGGGCGGCAGGACAGTGGTCCATAGGAGGAAGATGTACTCGCCGGGAGGCACCTGTACTCTCTGTGACTCAAAGATGGAACTTCCAAGAGAAGCTAAGCATGGTTTGAGTCGCACGGCAAGCCATTCTTCCAAGAGACCGAACCGCCCATATGGCGGCGTCGCCACTTCAAGGGCCGTCAGACGAGGCACTATAAGGTCCTTGCGTGGACAATAACATGAAACGCGTCATAACAATCAGCGGGCTTCACGGAACAGGCAAGACTTCCGTTGCCAACAGAATTGCCGAAGAATTCGGTCTAAGGATTGTATCCGTTGGCTCACTTTTTCGATCTCTTGCCAAAGAGAGAGGCCTAACTCTCGAACAGTTCAGCAGGGTCGCCGAGCATGACGCCAGTATTGACCGAATCTTGGACGACCGTCTGAAGCAGGAAGCCGAGAAAGGCGATGTGGTTCTTGATGGTCAGTTGGCTGCTTGGATGGCGGGTGACGCGGCGGACTTCCGAGTTCTGTTGACGGCACCGCCCGACATACGGCACCGACGAATCTCTGACCGCGATGGGATCGGCTTCGAGCAGGCAAAGAGTCAGACGACTACACGAGAGAAGAGTGAGAGAGCGAGGTATCACAAGCTCTATGGCATTAAAATCGAAGACCAGTCTGTTTACGACTTGGTCTTGAACACTGGCAAGTACGACCTCGAGGGCGTGATTGTTGTGGTGGTTGGTGCCATCAGGGCATATTTCGTGTCCGAAAGAGCATCCGCATGATTGTAGCGTAAGACTGATATTGTCAGCTGAATCGGATACCTCAATCTCCAGTCGTTCCAAAGGGATGAGACCGGAGGCGACTCCGGGGTCTCGTATGACCGAGGAAACACCAAGGTGATGTACAATGAAGATATACGAAACTGGACGTGTTTGTGTCAAGACCATGGGTCGCGAGACCGGTAGCTACTGTGTAATCGTGGCCTCCAAAGACGAGAATATGGTTGTAGTGACCGGGCCGAAGAAGATTAGCGGGGTCCGCAGACGGCCCTGCAATATCAAGCACCTCGAACCGCTTGAGACGCAGCTTGAGATTGCGGAAGATGCCGATGACGAGACTGTCGAGAAGGCGATCACAGATGCTGGCCTCCTAGAAAAGTTCCGAAGCAAAGTCAGACTGCCTCAGTAGGTCACACGAGAATCACGTTAATCTACTAGTCGCCGTTCACATCGAATCCAGGTCGACAATCCCGATTCGGGAGCTGCTCCAAAACACAGAAAGGCTCGAGAGAGCAAAGACGACGCTTGGAACTGACATCAATGCATTACAGACTCGCGTACAAGAAGCCAGCAGTCACGAGGTAAGCTCGCATGTCAAGAATGCTGCCTGCAGACGAGCCGCGTGAGCTTGTTGTGAGAGCAAACGACACAACTAATCAATCGTTCGGCTTTTCATCGCTTGAGTCACTTCCAATAAAATACCTTCTGGAGAACGGCGTGATTTGCCTCGACAAGCCAGCAGGTCCCACGAGCCACGAAGTGGCTAGCTGGGTTCGTTCCATGCTTGGCTGTGAAAGGGTTGGCCATGGAGGTACTCTCGATCCTGCAGTCACAGGAATACTGCCCGTCGGAATTGGCAATGCAACAAAGGCCATGCAGGCCTTACTTCCAGCAGGCAAAGAGTATGTCTGCGTAATGGAGCTTCATGGTTCGGTCGATGAGGAAACACTACGCGAAGTTATCCTGCAGTTCGTTGGAAAGATCTACCAGAAACCCCCACTAAAGTCATCGGTGAAGAGAGCTTTACGAGTTCGAGAGATATACTACATAGACGTGATTGAGATCGCCGGTCGGCTTGTTCTCTTCCACGTTGGCTGTCAGGCCGGAACATACGTCAGAAAGCTATGTTTTGACTTAGGCGAGGCATTGGGGACTGGGGCCAGTATGGCGGAACTCCGCCGTACACGTGTTGGTCCGTTCAAGGAAGACGAACACATGTGCTCGCTTTACGACTTGAAAGATGCTTACCACTTCTGGACCAGCGATGGTGACGAGACAGAACTCCGCAAGTACTTGCTGCCGACGGAGTTTGCTCTGAGCCACCTTCCAGTCATCACGATTCGTGATAGTGCAGTTGATGCCATCTGCCATGGAGCCAGCTTGGCGGCGAGTGGTGTCGTGAGCCTCCATACAGGAATCAAGAAAGGCGACTTGGTGGCAGTCAAGACGCTTAAGGGTGAGGCCGTCGCCATAGCCAAGAGCTCAGAGACCACGGATAGAATTGCGAAAGCAGGTAGTGGCATTGTAGCGTCGGTGGAAAGAGTGTTGATGGAACGAGGACGATATCCGCAGATGTGGAAGAAACGAACGACACAAGAATAGGCTGTAGAGAATGCGCATAAAGACATAAGGCATGTCGGCGGCCTTAGGGCTGACAACCGAGAAGTTCATTTCCTTTCCTTTCAGAGTCATAATTGGCCTTGGAGCGAAAGAGCGACTAACGGAACCAGCTCCCCTGGAGCTGGAACTGAGGAAGCTCCCAACTATGTGTCGATGCCGGTCCTGTGTGAACAGGGAGGCGAGAGTCTCGCTCTGGGAACAGAAACGGCACATCCGGCCAGGATAAGACTATGATGCGCAGACGTTCAATGCGCTGAGGATCTGACTGGAACAGTTGAAACGGCCCAACACTGGATAGCAACTCCAAGAATACGCCCATGACGTGTCGACCCGAGGCGTAGGGTAGGAGGCTTAGTCTGATGTCGCGAGGTTCATCTTTGGCAACAGCGATGGACGAAACAGAATTGGGGCTACTCTTCGAACCAAGGCCACTTACATTCCCGTGTCAAAGAACGGGGTCTTGACCATCGGAATTGTCCCTTTCATCAGATTGGGCTTTCGTGTGGGCGGCCATTATCTCTTGTTGCACGGTGACAACCTCTGTGCTCGTTACGCACTCAGCATAGGCATCGAGCCATTCACGGTTCAGCGTTATGAAAGTAGGGCCCCATCTGAAGACAGACATGATATCACGAGCAGCCTCTTTGAATCCGAGTATGTACAGGGCGGCTCCTATTGCCTCTGCCGTCGACAAACGTATTGGTTTGTAGGTATTGACGGGGTTGGCGGCCAGCAGGTAAGGCAATGCCCTCTGAACGCCTGATTTCGCTTCGCTGAATATCTCCTCGGCTTGATTCCATGAGCAGTCCAATGCAACGATGCCTGCTCGTCGCACAGTCTCTCTGTCCGACGGAGAGAGTGCTACTTCAGATACGGGATTTAGCACAACAGCCCTCTCCGGTATCTTCCTTAAGTCACGCACCAAGATAGCGCGTTTCATCTGCCCAAGCCGAATTCCGGTGCACTTCTTCGGATCACACTGGTCCGCATGAAATATCACCACCTTGAGCGGACCCGTACCTTGAATGGAAACCATCAAGAGACACTCACTTCGAAACGGATTTCAACGTTCCCATGCTTGGCAAAGTCGAGGATGTTATCCGTGTTCTTTGTGCCCGGCCAGTCATGCGAGATATGTGGTTCGGTGAGAGTCAGACTGCAGAGATGTCCCATGTGCGGAGCTTCTGTCTGTCCCGACTGTATGTCTGCAAATGAGAGCCTATGCCTTGTTTGCCTCGAAGCTAGATGTCAGATATGCAAGAAGAATCTCTCGTCCAGAGCCTGCAATACATGCGGGAGACTAGTGTGTGAGGACCATGGAGTTAGAATTGGAGAGGCCACCTTCTGTGACAGATGCAAACCTGGAGACGAGAAAGTTTGACGATTGTGCACCTAGGAATGGATGACATAGACAGCCCAAGCGGTGGCTGCACGACACATTTTGCGAGCACTCTTGTTGAGCGACTCGATGGATGGCATGTCAAGTGGCTCGATTATCCAAACTTGGTCCGCTTGAATCCAAACATCCCCTACCGGACACGCGGTAATGGGGCGGTTGCCCTGCGATTCTGTATCGAGGCCAAGAGAATGTCGGAGCTCTTCTCAGAAGCAAGAAGAATGGTCGAGGGATATACTGAGAGAGGCTACCCAAACACAAACCCAGGATTTGTTATGGTGATCAACGATATACCCGAACAGGTTACGGAACTGGCAAAGCTCGCACTATGGAGAGCGCTCCCCATCGCTGCGGCTCAGAGAATAGTCGACAGACTCTTGCTGAAGCACTTCATTATGGGTAATGGACGTGGTCTCATCGGTGCATTGTCTGCAATCGGAAATCGGCTTGCCAATGACCACACTTACGAGTATCTTGCCTACAGGCCAATCAGTACTCGTTCACGAACAAGGGGAGTCGACCACGATTCGGTTATTGAGATGGACAGAATCATGGGAGACCGTGTGTTCTCCAACATGGACCCATCGTCGGGTGAGATACTTATAGGACCTCGTGGACCCGACCCCGTCATATACGGCATTCGGGGTGAAAAGCCCGAGTATGTAATAGAGGCTGCATCCTATGTCCGCAGTTCCGAAGCCAGAGAGAGATGGACTGTCTTTAGGACGAATCAAGGGACTGGCGAACATCTGACACACATAGTGCGAGTCTGCGATCTGAGACCATACATGGCTGCGCTCGTTCAAGGAGAAGTCGCATCAACACCTACGATGATTGAAGGAGGACACGTCATGTTTTCGATTTCGGATGGCTCTGGCAGAATTGACTGCGCGGTCTATGAACCCACACGGGATTTGAGGGAGAAGGCACTGCTGCTCACTGTGGGCGACGAAGTATGTCTTCATTCCGGTGTGCGACCTTCATCAAGCAGTCACGGTCTGACTCTGAATGTTGAGGGTGTTGAAGTGATTACACTGTCTGAACAAGTTGCCGTCATGAACCCGATATGCCCACAATGCGGAAAGAGAATGAAAAGCGCGGGTAGTGGAAAGGGCTTCAAATGTGATGCGTGTGGGTTCAGAACTCGGGACGCAGGGAAGAACGAAATCTCAATTGACAGAACCCTTGAAAGAGGCCTTTACTTGCCGCCCTTGGGAGCCCAGAGACACCTAACCAGACCCATAGCACGAATTAACAAGACGAACTCAGGCATGCCAACGAGTCTCGTGGAAAGGTGGCATTTCCCCTAAGGTAACTCCGGTTCCCGATGGCAGAGCGTAGGCACCTAGACTCTGCGGCCTCGACGCCCGCCGGGCTTCCTTGTGCCATCGTGAGGTAGTGGTGTAACCTCGTCGATGATTCCAATCTTCAGACCCGCTCGGCTTAGGGCACGAATAGCAGCTTGTGCGCCCGGACCAGGAGTCTTTGGACCATGACCGCCCGGTGCACGAACGCGTATGTGAATTCCGTAGATGCCTTTGTCCTTTGCCTCACGTGCTGCCTGAAATGCAGCCTGCATTGCAGCGTGCGGAGAAGACTCATTCCGGTCAGCCTTGACCATCATGCCGCCCGTAGACCGTGCGATTGTCTCGGCACCTGTGATGTCCGTAATGTGACAGATGGTATCATTGTATGAAGCAAAAATGTGAGCAATACCCCACTTCTGAGGCTCATCTCTCCTCTTTGGACGCTCTTCTTCACTACTCATCTTCCGCGCCTCCGCCCTCTTCTTCCTCTACTGCCTCGGCTGCAATGTCCTCTTTGTACCCCTCCTTGACCTTCACGGCCTTCTCACGAGGTGGTCGACGAGGACCTTCCTCGCGCGCCTCTGCAGCCTCTTCAGGCGGCATTGTGGCCCTTTGGGCTGCCTTCGTTGCAGCAACCCTCGCAGGATGAGCAGCATCATTCAGGGGAGAGTTGCCCGCATATCCGATTCTGTCTTCTTCTGTGACTGTGACAATCCGGCCAGGGGTTGTGATTCTAGACCCGTCAAGCGCGATGTGACCATGCACGACAAGCTGTCGAGCATGGTATGGCGAAGAGGCAAGCCCTTTCCTAAACACAATGGTCTGAAGCCTTCTCTCAAGAACATCTTGGAGGGTCAAATCTAGAACGTTGTCGAGTGTCGGCTCCTTCTTCAGGATCCCTCGTCGGACAAGCTTGTTGACAATCTCCTTCTCAAGGCTTGCACGGTCGGCGGGCGGTAGAGCGAGCAGGCTTCTTGCCGCTCTTCTGTAGTTCGACAATGCGGCCCTGTGTCTCCACAGTTCCCTCTTGTTTCTCAGTCCGTAAGAACCAATCAGCTGGAGCTCCTGCTCAAGCCTGTCAGTTTCATATGGGCGCTTTGGCGTCGCGTATTGTTTTCTCGGTCGACGTGGATCCCCCATCGCTGATTCCTCCGACTACTTCTTCTCCCTTGACACACCAACGGCAACTCCGTGCCGCCCGGTCGACCGTGTATGCTGTCCTCTAGACTTCAAGTTGAAAGAGTGCCTGATTCCACGCCATGACTTGATTCTCTTGAGACGATCGATGTCGCTACGGTGGGCGAAGTCCAAGTCTGGCCCTATTAGATGAAGCGTTCTGCCACTGCTACGATCTTTCGGCCGGTTCACATACCAGATAGGGAATCCGGCAGTACTCGGATCGTTGAGGAGCTTCTCAATCTTGTGAACCTCTGAATCCGTGAGGTAGCCGAGGCGAGATGTTGGATTCAGATTCAACCTAGCAATGGCTGTCTTTGACAACCTTAGACCCACTCCCCTAACCCTAGTGAGACCTTGGAGAAGGTTCTGTTGTCCATCTATGTCAGTACCGGCTACACGTATGATGTGCCTGTATTCTCGCTCGGACATTGTATACTACGTCATCCCATCTGACCTGAGGCTCTGTTCGCTTCTTGGAGTCGGCTTATAACGGTTATCATCGGGCAGATTGCATTCTTGGCCTCATCTCTAGAAAAGCGATATGATAGATGGCGCCCAGGGCGAGATTCGAACTCGTGTCTCCTAGAAGGAGAGTAGCTTTCGGTTTCCCATATATTACGTAGAGGGACGACTCCAGGCTACCGCCGTGACCGCTTGGCTACCTGGGCATCATAAGAACACGCATGGAGAGTTCCATTTAAGCATGATGATGATGCGAGCATATGTGAGATTACTTCGTTGAAGAAGACAGCGTTTCTCTGAAAGACAGCTCACCGGTGTAATCCGTAAGCATCATTTCACGTACTCGGTCCGGATCCCGTGTATGGCCTAGCACCCAGGAGAGCTTGACAAGTGCGGCCTCAGATGTCATGTCGTAGGCGCTCATGGCTCCAACGTCAAGTGCGACTCGTCCAACTTCGTAAGTCATCGGGTCTGCTTGGCCGAATGCACACTGCGAGCTCACTACGACGAAACAGTCGCGGGACACGGCCTGCATGATCGAACCCGTCAATGCGTTCTCCTCGGTTGGTATGTTCCCAGCTCCGAAGCCCTCAATCACGATCCCATGATAGCCCATATCCACTATCTTTGAAAGGATTCCAGGAGGCATTCCCGGAAAGACCTTCAGAAGAAACACGCGGTCGTCCAATCGAGTGTCGAACCGCGGAACAATGTTGCGGCGTTTCTTCCGCCCCTCGTACAGGATTATGTCTCGTGCCAGCATTCCGAGAGGAGAAGGATCAACTGAATCGAAGGCGTCATAGGACATCACTCGGACCTTCTTCGCTCTTGTGGGCCTGTGAATCTCGCCGTTGAAGACTATACATGCCTCGCCCAAATCGCCAAATGCAGCTACACGGAGAGAGTCAATCAGATTTCGCGGTCCGTCGCTCCAAGGGGTGGAGGCAGGAATCTGGGAACCTGTGAAGACAATCGGCTTCCCGAAGTCCTGTATCATGAAAGAAAGTGCCGATGCTGAATAGACCATGGTATCAGTCCCGTGAGTTACGACTACTCCGTCCATGTCAGGCATCTCATCATAGGCCGCCCTTACTGCGCTGGCGATTTCTTGCCAATGGTGCGGCTGTGCATTTGCAGAGTCCAGCTGGAATAGCTCTCTCTTCACAACCGTGATATTCCCCATGCCCCTTGGAAGACCCGCAAGGAGAGCATCAACCGATAGGCCCGGTCGTAGCGCCTGAATGCTCGGGTCATACACACTAGATATCGTGCCGCCTGTGGTTATGAGGCATACCTGCGGTGCATCCTTCGTCAACGCTAAGAACACCCTCATCAGCGTCAGTGAACATCGATTTATTGATGTTGCGCTAAAGATATGGTGTCAACCACAAGGGATTCCACATGAGAGACCTTATAGTCGTGGGGAGCGGACCTGCCGGTGCAACTTGTGCCAGAAAGGCCGCCCTAAGAGGTCTCGACGTACTGCTTCTGGAAAAATCGAGACACCCGAGGGAGAAGCTATGTGGAGGAGCGCTCAATCCTCGTGTGCCAAAGGCTCTTGGCTTCGATATCAGACCTGTCCTAGATCGGGAAGTGCACAGCGCAAGGATACATGCTCCTTCTGGCAGGAACTTCCTCGTTACAAATCACGGGCTTTCTAGCTATATGATTAGGAGGAATCGGTTTGATAGCTACTTGGTGCAGAAAGCCGAAGAGGCTGGAGCCCAAGTTATCCAGGATAGCGAAGTAGTAGCATTGCAGCAGACACGAAGTGCGGTGCGAGCTCTCTGTCGAGGAGACTCGTATGAGTCGCATCTTCTTGTTGGTGCGGACGGTGCAGAGGGGATTGTTGCGCGAGAGAGTGGGATTAGGTCTAGCTGGCCGCCCAACCGAATGGCTCTCTGTATGGCTGCAGATGTCAGCATGGATGAAGCTGATATTCGAAAGCTAACTGCTGTCGATGGAGAGTCCGATGAGCTTGCGATGGAATTCTATCTTGGAACAGTAGACTGGGGGTATGGATGGTGCTTTCCCAAGGCTGAATCCGTCTGCATCGGAATAGGATGTAGAATGGACAGGATGCGAAATCTGCAAGTAGCATGGATGAGGTTTCTGAAGAGGATAAACGAGGAAAAGGGCCTTTCAATTAGACCAGCAGTAGAAGATACATTCAAAGTGCCGGTCGGATATCCTGAATGGAGTCTCGTCGGTCGTAGAATAATGCTGACAGGAGATGCTGCTGGCTTGGCATCCCCTTTGACAGGAGAAGGCATCTACTATGCTATCGTTTCGGGGTCAATCGCAGCTGATGTATCAGTGCAGGCGATAGAATCCAAGAATGCTCAAGAGGTGCTAGCATTCTCGCAAAGAATGAGAAAGGAGCTGATACCTGAGCTTGAATCAGCAGAGTTCATTGCGCGCAGACTGATGAAATCTACGAGGAGCCTTGAAATCGCCTGTGAGGTTGCTCAGAAAGATCGAATCATACGTGATTTAATCATCCAATTCGTTGCCGGTTCGAGATCCGCTCAGAAATCGAGAAACAGTATGTTGAAACGGATGCTCATTCATCATCCATTGGAGAGCGCCCTAATGGGCCTGGGGTGATTCAGTTCTGATGGCGGTGACGCCTTCTTAATGTTCAAGGACGACGGGCTCGTCCGTGTTCCCAAGTTCAATACGCATCAAGTCGCGCGCTAAGATTGTCCGAGGGAAAATCGCAGACGCCTCAGCGAGAATGACTGAGCCGTCACCGTACCTTGGGCTATAGTGCGTTAGCGCGAGTAAACGGACATCAGCCTCAAGAGCAATCTGAGCCGCGGATTCTGCTGTCATATGACCCCTTTCATGGGCAATGCCAGCTTCGTCAGAAGTGTACATCGCCTCGCAAATCATCAAATCCGATCCGGCCGCGGCATCCCTTAGGGCCTGACAGGGCCTTGTGTCTCCTGAGTATACAAGAGTAAGGGGCCGAGGCTTCGGACCTGTAACCTCTTCGGGGGTCACTAGTCGTCCATCATCAAGCGTCACGGAGTCCCCGGAGGCCAGAGCCTTCCAGAGAGGACCCCGGGGCACACCGAGATTGAGAGCCCTTTCTGGCAGAAACTTGCCTGTGGGGCGTTGATAGGTCATTCTATAACCAAATGCAGTCCCTCTATGATCAACCTCGAAGGCGTTGACCGACAGATCTTCTGCTGAGAATATGAGCCCCGTCTTGATCGTTTGAACGGTTGCTTCGAAAGTCGTTCCGAGGTTGATTGTTTCTTGGTTCATCTTGACATACTCAATCAATCCTTCAGGGCCGAAAATTCTGAGAGGTCTTATGCGGCCAAGCAGCGATAAACGGAGAAGAAGACCCGGGAGACCCAAGATGTGATCAGCATGCATGTGCGTAATGAATACGCACATACGTTTGTTCAGACCAATTCCTGCTCGACCTATCTGCCGCTGTATGTCCTCACCGCTGTCAAACAGCAGAACCCAACCGTTGAATTCTGCCGCAAATGCTGGCAAGTTCCTTCCTTCGGTTGGCATTGAACCCCCCGTGCCTAGGAAGACAACTCGCAACATCGACAGGACCGGACTACTGGGACATGCTAGTGCAGATATCGCTTGTGCCTCTGCCTCACATTAAGCCAAGTCAATCGGGACCTTGCTTGTCTCTGCCTCATTTCGAACAACACCGTATGACCGAACATCAAAGAAGTCTCCTTGACTCCATCGCCAAGACCTGCTCTTCCGGTCGAACATCGCAGCTGTCGAGACGAAACTCTCGGTTCCTGCAGACACGATCTGAGCCACATAGTTGTCGGCGCGGCTGAACTCAGAGTGTAATATACTCACAAGGTCTCTGCTTGTACCTCGTGGAAGAGCAGCAATAAGCAGTATTCTGTTCTCTGCCGGGTTCTCAATGTTCCGAATCTTTGTGACGTAGGTCACCGGTAGAGCTTTCCAAGCGCGTACCACGTCATCAGCGGCACTTGGGGAGACCACAGCAAGTACATGTTCTGTGAGGTTTGGGATGGCAATCTGTGCCCGGGGTTCGACAAGGCCGCTCTCTCTCAGTTCTCGACACTTCCTGAACGCAGTGCTCTCAGACACTCCTGTCGATGCCACGACCTCTGCTGCTGTACACTCATAATTCATACGGAGTTGATCGATTATCGGAAGCTCAGCTGGTGTGGGATTAGGGGCACCTGCGGGCGGGGAAGTGGACTCACCAAGCACAATGGAATCTCCACCACCACGACATGCCAAGCGAAACTGAAGAGAGTCTAGTTTCCATTGTCCTCTTCCGGGATGAAGGTATGCATCTGAGAATCCAACTTTGCCTTTTGACAGATGCCAAAGCGAAACCCCATCCGCTGCACTCCTCAAGGTCTTGACCAATTGAAGGAACTCCTCCTTTCGTTCTGTGGGATGAGCAGTAACGAGATATGCGGAGGGTGAAGGGCCATCGATAAAGAGCGATTTTTCCACGTATGGTCCGCTAATAGCGAGACTGGGCGATTTGAGAGCCAGTAGCATCCGCTCTATTCCATATTGATCGATATTCAGCAGCCCTCTTACCTGTAGAACGCCTGAATCTCGCAGTCTCTTGTAGGCCCTCCTTGCCTGTGGGTAACTCATGTGCATCTTCGTTGCCAAATCATTCAGACTCACACTAGGTGTCTCTGCATAAGCCTTCAATACTGCAATCTCGGTGCCGCTGAAACGCGATAGGTTGTCTGCCCAGAGTTCGGTGACTAACGAAATGAGGTCGTTCTGTGTGATTGTAGAGAACCTGCCCACTCCCGGGAGACCTGCTAGTCGTCTCTGGAGGGCCGACGGTAGACTTCCGCGAAATGTACTAACCATCATACTGAGGTTTCTTGTGTCGGGGTTCTCTTGGAAAACCTCGGTCTCTTCTCCAAGCTCCATACGTGCAAGCACCTGAAGCAAGGCTTTCGCGGAAGGCGAGAGACCAGCTCCTAGGTCCTGAGAGATGTCGCTTTCCGGCACTGACATCAAGTCCTTTTCGGCAATCCGCTCTGCCGCTTTGCATTATGCCGATTGGTAGTGCTATGCCTTTGATTTAAACGACTAGCGTGTCTTGAAGGGCTGCGAGGAAGCATATAGACTATCGAAATACGCGCCACCCATAGCTGCGAATACGGCATGACTCGAGTATACACCTAAGAACTCTGAGTCCCAGTCCTCGGTCGCACCTGCGAGCATTATCAGTGTCTCCCGCCCGTCGACAACAAGCCCAGCCCCGAACACATGTCGGATTCTGATTTCGAAGTTGCTCGGAATCAGGTTTCTAACCGATTCAGCAACCTGAGATGTCAGAATGTAGACTCTCTCCGTCTTGACCTGAAGAACTCTGTCAGCGAGCGAGGCAATATCACCAGAGTCTGGGTCAAGATGTGGAATGGATAACTTGATTTCCTCCCTAGCGGAGGTCAGCATCTCGATGGCTTTTGCCAGAATGGACGCTTTGCCATGCATGACCCAGACGTCTCGGGTCGTTGCTTGGACCTCTCGTTCGAAACGCGGCTGAAGCTCTCCGACTACTACCTTGCTTGACTTGTCAATCTTGTCCTCCCATGCCAACCGAACGAGGCGTACAACTTCGGTGGGTGCTTTCGCAACATACACGGTCGGACGAGCACGCCTCACTTGTATGAAGCCTTTCTCCTCAAGCCGGGTCAGCACGTCGTATATTCGTGAGTATGGCACGAGTGACTTTGTGCTTATCTCAGATGCTGACATGGGACCCTTTTCAACAAGAGCCAAGTAGGAAGCAGTCTCGTATTCAGTGAGACCCAAGTTCTTCAGAGCCCTCACTGCCTTCTCGCTAGCAGACAATAGGTGCACCAGCAGAGATGTTACTACTGACCCCTGTCTTAAGCGTTGTTAGCGAACTCGGTCGTACCAGTCAAGTAACGAAGCAAACGCCTTGGTCCTGTGCGATACTGCAACCTTCTCCGAGAAACTCATCTCGGCATATGTTCGCATCTCACCATCACAGATGAAGATTGGATCATACCCAAAACCCTCTCTACCTGATGGCGCAAGCGCGATTCGACCGGGCATTTCACCTACGAATGCTTCGATATTCTTGCCATCCGCATAGGCCGCTGCTGTGACAAAGTTCGCTGTCCTATCGGTAATCCCCTCCATGAGCTTGAGAATACCAAGGTTACCGATTGTCTTCTGCACAAATGACGCGTAAGCCCCGGGAAAACCGCTCAATGCAGATATGTAAAGACCCGTATCATCGATGACGAGCGGACGCTTGAGGACACGATAGGCCGCCTTTGCAGCCTCACGTGCTACTACAACAACATCATCAGACTTGACTTCCATCTTGTCAACTTGTGAGACCTCAATCCGTATCCCATGTTTCTCGAAGAGTGGCCGTATCTCAAGTAGCTTGTGCGGGTTCCCCGTGACCACGATCATACTATCCTTTGACGTAGGCGAGAACCTCTTTCATTACCTTGTATGAAGACCGTGTCTTGTCAAGGTCGAACATGCCTGTAGTGTTCCATAGGATGATGTGCTGAAGCCCCTGTCGGACGTACTCCTCCAGCTTCTTGATCATGTCATCACAACAACCGCACATGTAGAACTCGTGAAGAACAGCATCAGGTACTTCCTCGATTGCTCTTAGGACTCTCTCCCGTTCACAGCGCATCGGAACATAGTCTCGAAGCGGATAGAAATCGTCTCCAAACGGATGCTTATGTCCCAGTCTCTTCCACTCGCTTCCCGGATAGAGTAATGCGAACGCTTTGGCAAGAGGAGTGTGCATCAGACGTTCGCATTCCGATTCATCGTCATCGAGAATGCTCCAGTTCCATATGGCAGCGGTGAATGGGCCGGTCTTTCCAAGCTTCTTCCTATTGCCCAAGATTCTCTTGAGACTCTGACCATAGATAGAAGGACGAAGTAAGGTAGGTATCCACCCATTACCAAACTCCGCCGCAATGTCAAGCATTCTCGGACCATGAGCTGCAACCCATATCTGAGGAGGACGATCCTGAATCGCGGGACGAAGAGACATGACGGCATCCTTGAGCTTGTAGAAATGGCCTTCGTAGTCGAAAGGTTCTTGGGTCGACCAGATTCGTTCAATGATCTCAAGAGCCTCTTTGAGCCGCCCTACTTGCCCTGAGTAACTGAACCCGTAGGGCTCGACGTTCTCAACCTCTCCTGCACCAATTCCCATAATTGCTCTGCCACCGCTCACGTGGTCAAGCGTCAGAAATGTCTGTGCCAATAGCACTGGGCTCCGTCTTATCGGCTCAGTCACCGACGAGATGAGTTTCACTCTCTCTGTCACAGCCGCGCATGCTGCCATTATCGTGCTCATCTCGAAGAACGTATGAGGAGACTGCTGAATCATGGCCAAGGGCGTTATGTCAGGTGTCCAGATGCTTTCGGGAACAAAACCCGAAAAGTGGTCTGGAAAAGCCATGCTGTCATAACCCAAGGAGTCAATCAGACGAGCATTCTTTGCGGCATTTTCCCACGGCGGCAGAAAGGGCCCGGGGACTCCAATCTGAAGATTGCTGAGGTCGGTCATTCACTTCCACTTCTCCGCGAAATAGGTCAGGACCTTCTTGACTTTCTCGTAATCTGCAATGCGCATGAATTCATCGATACCATGAAAGCGGGTGTCATCGGCAATTGTGCCAAAGCATGCCGTCGGGATGCCAAGGGATGTGAAGTAGTGACCATCATTCCCACCGAGATCTGCTGCCATCGGGACATCCTCACCAACAGCCTCTCTCACAGCCACAGCAAAGGCCTTCATGTACTTGTTATTGGGATCTGAGCCCCAGCCATTCGCCTTTGTCATAAACTCCAAGGAGGCATCGACACCGGTCTCTTCCTTCGCTTTCTCGAAAAACTGCTCCAGGTTTCTCGCGACATCATCGGGTTTCTCTTCGGGAATCAGCCTGCAGTCGAAGGATATCTCAGCTTTTCCGGGGATGATATTGGTCTTCGTGCCTGCGTTGTAAACAGTTAGAGAGAATCGTCCCCAGAGGTTCTTGTGTGGGCTTCCTGGTGGTGCGAGCAGCTTTGATTCAACCTTCCCCCGAACGTCAACATAGTCGAGCATGACGTTGAGAAGAGGGATGGATAGGTGGATAGCATTGTTGAAAGCAAAAGGGTAGCCGGCATGCCCTTGTGTCCCGTGAACAGTAATCGTGCCTGCGAGAATGCCGCTTGCGCCAATGCTCACGTAAGCAGGACCGGAATCAACAACGATTGCGAAGTCGCCCCTGATTTTCGGTGGACCATTCATCAGGTATTCAATTCCCCACTCTCCGCCAATCTCCTCGTTCGGTGAGATTAGTATCTTCCAGTTGACCTTGGAGCTACGCTTCTTGATGAGATCCCTTGCGGCACTCACAGCCGCCACGATGTTCCCCTTGTTATCTGCCGCGCCTCGACCGTAGACCTTGTCGCCTTCAACAGTGAGCTTGAACGGCGGCTTCTTCCAAGCAGCGACGTCCCCGGCGGGCACCACATCGTAATGAACACAGAGCAGGAGCGTCTGCTTGGCTCCTGCATTGAGAGTGGCGACAATGTTCGGTTGTGATATGCCCCCCGGCTTTCCGTCGAAAACGTCAACGCGAAGTCCCGCCTCTTCGCAATACTTCCCAATGATCTTGGAGCACTCAACGTAGTTCTTCTTCTGTTCGCTGTTTGTGTCGAGTTCGACAATGTCTCTGAGGAAGTTCTCTTCCCACTTATCCATCGGATGTCAGCTCTCCTGACAGTTGCCATTGGCAGTCTAGCCCATTGATTAGCGTATCGCCTTAATCTCACTTCTGGCAGGTCTGGCAGTAACTTGTCTTGAACCTATTAGCGGTCACCTCAGATATACGGCCGCCACAGAGCGGGCATATTCCGCCGCCTTTATTGTGAATCATCAGGAAATCACGTTTCTCTGGCCCCAAGTCCTCAAGTCCCTTGTGCGATAGCATTTCACGATATCGTCCAAGGACGCTCCTCATAGCGTCGTATAACTTGACTATTTCACCATCATTCAAGGAGCTCCGTTTTCGAAATGGCAGAATCCCCGCATAGAGCAGAACCTCATCTGCGTACGCATTACCGATTCCCTTTACAAACCGCTGATTCTGCAACACATTCTTGATTTGCCCTTGGAACCTTGGAACACGTGTTCTAAAAACCTCGAGAGTCAAAGCGGGGTCGAGAGCGGAGGGCCCTCTTCCTTCGAACCCGGCGGCCCTGTTTTCATCTCCTTGCATTATGATGTAAACGCGGCTCATCGATTTTTTGTCAGCATACCAGAGGGTGCCTCTGCCTGTTTGGATTGAGAAGATGTCCGATTTTAGAGCCGATCTCTGCTTCGCGGATATCCTAAACCTACCTGTCAGCATCGGATTGACAAGAATCTCAAGAGAATCGCTCAAGTTCATAATCAGAAACTTCCCGTCTGCGCGGAAAGCAAGGAATGACTTGCCCTTTGCAGTCTCTGCAAATTGATCCGCAGTACCGCCATGAATCACAAGGTGATTATGGACTACAACTCCATCAATCATTTCGCCAGCGAGAGCCTCGGTCAGTCTTTCTGCGATTATTTCTAGCTCAGGCAGCTCAGGAATTAGGGTCACCCCATTTGAAGCCTCTTCTATCTGGCGTGTATTGTAGTCTGTAGGAACATGACTTAACTACGATGCTTGCATCAATCATGTTCATGCCTGAACTCACCGTATATCATATCCAAAAAGGAAAACTCGTCAGGGTGCCAGACCCCGGGAAATTCGGTCGAGGAGACTGTTACCTAGTCGATGGAGGCGTCACAGTATTCATGTGGATTGGGCCCAAGTCGACAGCAGACGAACAGTTCCTAGCCGCTGCCGAGGCGGTCTTCAGAGACACGGCACGCAAGGGTCAAGCTCAGCTCGTGCGCATTGAAGGTGGAAATGAACCGCCGGCATTCAAGGCGCTCTTCAAAAACCTCCAACTTACTGACGACGACACAGCTGGCATTCTCAGAAAGGTACAGCTTCAGAAGCATGAGTACAAGATGTGGCGAGTGTCCAACGTGAAGGGACAGACCTACTTCACGGAAGTGCCTTGGAAACGCGACTCAATGAAGAGCGAGGACGTGTTTATCTTGGACACTTGGGACAGCATCTACGTTTGGCGCGGCGGCAAAGCAAGTGCTCGTGAGAAGTTCGATGCGACAATCATAGCGCGAAAGTACGATGCGGAAAGAGTCGGAGCCCAGAAGATTGTGCTCGTTGACGAAGGCGAAGAACCAGAGAGTCTAAAGAAGCTCCTACGCTAGTCACAGGATGGAATGATCGTCAGACGACGACCATCACACCACTCTGTAGTGGCCAGTGCGCGGCTCATAGATAGCGCCCGCATCTTTCAGTTTCGTCAGACTCTCGGCAGCCACATGCTTCTCTATGCTGGCCTCTCCTGCAATATCGTCAAGAGTCGGTCCTAGAGACCCTCGTGTGCCTTCATCTAGAGTCTTCAAGGCTCTGAGAATCTTGGTGTCATACTTGCCTAGTCTGGTCCCGGGACCCCATTCCTTTTCCTTTTCAGCACTCAACTCGGAGGTCTCAATGAACTCCTTGAGGGCGGGTTCCAGTATCTGATCCCATGAGCGTTTCAATTCACTGCTGTTGACCGTCTCTCTCCATTCGGCACGCGCAGTTGACTGTGCGAGTCTGAGCGCGCTAAGGGGTCTGCCCAAGGAATCAGCATCGAGAATGCCGCCTCTCGCCAAGGCGGAATCGCTCAAATCGTAAGTGTCCTTCAGTATCTCCAGACGTGAAATGATATGCTTGGTTACTGAGTCGATGGTCCGCTCGGTTACTATTGGCGTGAGCAGCTGAAAAGTAATCGCAGCCTTCAGAAGCGGGAGCATCAATTGAGATGCCTCCTTCTCCTCTATCCAGAAGTCCCCTGAGGCAACCGCTAGAGGAATGTCGGGAAACGCCGCAGTTTTGGAATCTGTGAGAGCTCCAAGTGATAACTCTCGATAACCAAGCGGATCGACTCGTTTCACACATATAGATTCCATTCTTGGCTCAGATGTGCGACCAACTTCCAGCCGCCACAGCCTCGGCAATCCCACGTCTATGCCTTCAACGGACCGGTATGACCTGTACTTGGTCCTGAATGTCGGCGGAAGCAACTTTCGGACAAAAGCGAGGAGTCTCTTGACCTCAGACTCTGCAGCCAGAGCTTGGATGCCCATAGTGAGACCACCAACGGCGCCTTTGTACGGAGGGCTCGAAACAAACAGCCGAGCAAACGCTCCCTTACTGGCCTCAGCTATCCCGACATGTTCGAACAACAGCTCTGACAGGTCCTTGAGGGCAAGAGGAGGAGAGACCATCTGTGGTATCTCGGTTGACAAGACACTCAGGCTCTCTGCGGCGATAGCCCTGACAAGGGTCTGCGAACGCTGAAGAAGTGTAGGCACTGCCGTCGTCTGACCAGTGATCTCGATGAATGCCCCATCAGGCGGCAGCTCCTGTCCTTCTTGGAGATGTACAAACACACCCCCTAAGAGCCAGGGACTTGGTGTAATCATCATGAGAGAGACCTCACGAGTATGATGAACGAACCCCCTGTATCGGTATATCCTACTACCCAGTCTCTCGCGGAACTGCTTCTGAAGTCGGAGCTCCCAGGCGGCCAGTTCTGCTCCAGATTCCCTATCGAAAACGTCCCGATAGCCTACTGAATCGACTAGCCGATCTTGGTCTGAACCTTGTTGCAGCAATCGGTCGTACTCGTCCACGATTCGTGCCACCCCGGCATTAGGCAAAGGGATTCATCTCATTTTGTCAATCAATAGAACGGGTTGATGAACGGTCATCGCCCGTGACCTCCCTAAGGAACTGCTTATGGGCCTTGGGATAGATTTTGGCCAACTCCTCTGTCGTTGGTAGTCTCTCTCCGTAAGGTCGGTAGGTCTCACCAGGTCTGACACTCTGAAGCTCCTTCTCTATGATTGGTTTCAGCTGTTCATTGGTTTCGAAGCCAATGAAGTGCCTCCAGTTCGACTTGGCTGCCACAGCAGTAGTACCGTTACCCATGAACGGATCGAGAATGACATCGCCTGGCACGGATGAGAAGTCAATGCATCTGCTTACAACCTTCAGAGGAAGACGCGTACCATTCTTGGTCTGTGCTATGCGATAGGGACGTTTGATTCGCCAGACATCCTCCGGGTAATGTTCGAACTTGTTGAAGAAGTAGCCACGGGGATTCTTCACGAACAGAAGTATGTGATAGTGGCTAGTAACCAGCCGCTTTCTTGTGTAGACGCCAAAGGGATAGTGCCAGATGATATGATTCAGGAGGGTGAGACCTTCCTCTCGCCCGCTCTTGAGTACGTCTTCAAGATTGGTCCAGCCGCTGAATATGTAAGCGGATCCATCAGGTTTCAGAATCCTTGGCAACTCGTGCACCCATTTCCGAGTAAAGTCACTGTACGAGTATTGTATCTCTTCATAGCCCTCGAGAACGTAGTCACTATCTCGATTGTACGCCGTGCTTTTTCCATCAAAATCGATTCCGAACGGAGGATCTGCAATTACGAGATCAATACATTCGTCAGGAAGACGAGCCATGCCACTCACGCAGTCCTCGAAAAACACGTGGTCAAGCCGCATTTCCGACGAAGACGGCCTAGTCGCTGCGTAGAGCTCACTTGCTTCGTCGATTGTCCAGTCAAATGTGGGTTTGAAGCTGAACCTCGCCAAGTGAGGGATGTACTTTCTCGCACGCTGTCGTGTCATGACCGGATCTTGAAACTCCTTTGCTGTAGGTATCACTGACGCGCACTTGTCATTACGGCTCATAAATCATATGGACAAATGCAATGAAAGCAGGCATGACCGGCTCAGAGCAAATCGGATGGATTGACTCCTCTGGATTTGGCCTTCTCGACCATCCAGTCCATGAGTGTTTCAGGCGGGACCTTCCGTTTCGCAGGGTCCCTCATCGTCAATGTAAGAGCACTTTGAGGACAGGTCACTGAGCATACACCGCATCCGATGCATCTCGTGGCGTCCACATGGCAGACATCATCGACAACTTTCAGCGCGTCGAACTGGCATCGGTCTTCGCAAGTAGCACATCCGGCGCACAGCTCTGGATCCACCGTAGCGACGTAGTCTGACTTGACGAGCGCATATGGCAGCTCCCATTGTGCGACGGCCCGCAGTATGCCGCAACAGCATGTGCAGCAATTGCAGATGTAGAAATGCCCTTTCTGCATGTTCTGTGAGCAATGGACCAGCCCCGCTTCTTCCGCCTTATGCAGAATCTGCAACGCCTCATCCTTCGTCACTGCCTTCGTGAGATGGTCCTCGTCAAACGCGTTTTCCTTCTTGGGGGACAAGACAATGCAGACTGTGGATGGATACTTGCATGGCTTGCCAAGCAATCCCTGTTGCTTCTTGCAAATACACTGTCGGACGCCCCATGCCTTCGAAGTCTCAATCATCTCCTCGGCGACTTCGTACGGAAAGATTTCAAGCTCAGAATGCACCGCCTTGTTGACAGGAATGACTCTGAAGATTGGAGGTTCTGCTTCCCATAGACCCGACCCTCTTGCATCCATGTAGTAATCCTCAATCAAACGAGCGAAGGTCTTATCCATTCGACCTAGCTGTTCTTCATACACTCCCACTGCGAAAGGCATCAGGGCATAACGTCTACCAGTGCTGGATGTCCATGCGCGGATGAGGCCCTTCTCGGCCATCTTCTCAAGGCGATTCTTCAAATCCTTCTCGTTCAGCTTGAGGCGAACAGCAATCTCGCTTGCAGTCTCACCCTTAAGCTTCATCCGACTCGCGAGGTCAGCCTCCTCCGGAGTGAATATCCACTTGAGCAATCTCAGGTGTGCGCCGGATTTGGTATGTACAAAGCCATTAGGTATCTTGTCCAGTATTGCGGCGAGCCGCTCATATGGATTTGTGGGCATCGATGTGACCTCTTATCAGCCAGACTCAATTCCGATTAAGTCTTCTGTCGTTATCTGAGTATTTCGAAGGCGGCACGTCTCATTAACTCTTCCGCCAAGACCCCTCCAGCTCTGCCAATCTCAAGACTTGCGAAGCTTGAGCCTGCGGAAGACAGGATAGAAAATGTACACTATTGCAACAACGGTCCATGCAATCCATATTCCGTTGGATATGAAAAGCACGTAGACAAATGCATCAATGGCGTCAAGTGGCGCCGTTACTGTTATGACCGACCCTAGGTCGAGCGGGACTGGAAATAGGGTCATACCAGGATACAGCCAGTACAACCCATTGACAATGTCACCTGCGACATATCGTGCGAGAGGTACCATTGCGGCCAAATCGAGCAGAAGAAGCAAGACAAGGAGTCTCCTGAGCAGGGCACCCCTGTTGCTTCCGGTCAGAGACCACGGTTCCAAGTCCTTCGCCCGAGTACTCATGACAGTGACTGACTTCTCTAGCCTTGTATCCAAATAGGCGTTAACTCCACCGGAGTAACACGGCAACCTGCTTCCTCCGTTCCTCTATTCATTGATCTATGTTAGAACGACAACTACTCCAGACTTCAGGAGCAGTGAAGGTTGCCCTGATTGTAACAGAACCACTTGGTCACATTCAGCCAAACGATTGGTCTGCATACTTGCCGTGTAGTGAGGTTGGCACGCCACGCAGCACTTCCACAAGCCTCTCGGTGGCCTTGGCAGTCTTAAGGAGCCGCGGCATGTTTCCTACGATCTTCAATTTCCGTGTGATGAAGGCCCTGTTCGCTCCAATCTTCCCGAGCAGTATGTCGACCCAAACGCCATAGGGTGCGCTGAGTATGAACGACGTCTCGCGTTCACCTTTCCACATGGCAGTCATTCTTCCTGCATTAATACCGAACCCCACGGTCATGGTTTCTGGGACCCCTTTGTCAGGCTCTGCCTGCAACACGAGTGTGTATGTGTCATCGACCCCTTTTGCTAGTTCTGCATATTCCTTGTCAGCACTGAGTCTCTTTTGAAACTCTGCCAGATACTGATCACTACCAAGCAACATCCTGTTAGCCATCGCAAAATCTCCTCCTGTCATATTTGTATCAACACTTTGACATCTGAGCAGCTCGGACTCGTGAGCAGCTCAAATCCGTCTTCTACGACGCGCTCAAGCGGAATCACCCTAGTTATGAGTGGTGCAGGGTTGATTCTGCCACTGTTAACGAGCTGAATTGCCTTCGGGAACTCTGCATATCCGAGATAACTGAACTGAAGGTTGAGTTCGTTCAAGACACCGGTCATGAAATCAGCCTCTACCGGCGCTTCACAGATCCCAAGAACTAAGATCGTACCTCCTCTCCTGACAAGTTTGAACGTCTCCGAACTGGGACCCGGTGCGCCTGTGCATTCGACGACGATATCGGCTCCTTGGGCACCTGTCATACTCTCAAGTCGTAATGAAAGCGACTCTTCAAGCGGATTCACTGTATCGTCTGCTCCAAGACTCTTTGCCAAGTTCAGCCTCGCTGGTTTGACTTCGGATACGATTACGCGACCGGCATGTCTGTCCTTAGCCACAAGCAGAGAGAGAAGACCGATAGTGCCGGCGCCCAAGATTAGGACAGTCGTGCCCTTCTCGAGTTGTGCACGGTCGAATGCCCTTGTGACGACTGCAAGCGGTTCGATCATCGCACCCTTCCTGTAATCGACAGACTTTGGCAAACGATAGAGTATGCCTTCGGGAACAGAAACAAGGTCGGCCATGCCCCCGTTCATAGAGATTCCGACCATCTGCATGTCACTGCATAGTGAATATCTCTTCTTGACACAATAGCCGCATTCCCCGCAGGGAAGCAGCGAGTTGGGCACTACTCGATCCCCACGTGACCACTTCGTCACATCTCTTCCGACTTCCTTGACTTCTCCGGAGAATTCGTGCCCGATTGTCACGCCCGATTCGAACATGCCATATTGCCAAGCGTTGAGATCAGTGCCGCATATCCCGACATACATAGGTTTGAGCAGCACATCATGAGGACCCAAGGTTGGCTCGGGTACGTCACGTACGTGAATCTCCCGGGTGCCCTCAAACACTGCGGCCCGCAACTATTCACCACCAGGAAGCTGACAACCCTCAAGCCACACCGAAGCAACTGACTGAAAGTCTGGAGGCTCCAAGTTCACGGCGGGGTCAATCACCACGTCTATGATTGCGGGCAATCCCGAGTTCCTCGCCCTTTCCAACGCGGGCCTCAGGTCTTGCGGTCTCTCGACCCGAACACCAAAGCATCCCGTTGCCTCTGCTAGCCTATCGTATCTGATGTCGATAAAATCAACACCGACGTATCTTTCGCCATAGAGGCCCTTCTGTCCTGCCTTAATCATACCATATGCTCTGTCATCTGCGATAACAACAGTCAGGGGGAGCTTCAGCCTTCTCATCGTTTCTAGTTCCTGAACATTGAACATGAAGGCACCATCCCCAGAAATGACATAGACCTCTTTCTCCGGGTGGGCCAGCTTGGCACCGATCGCATAGCCCGTCCCAACGCCTAGGTGACCCGAGTCGGACGGCCAGAGGAAAGTTCGCGGCTCGTATATCCTGTTCAGGTAGATAGCCCAGACTGCTATGTTGCCGCCGTCAACAATCGAGATAGCGTCACGCGGGAAGAAATCACGCACATCTCTTATCATTCTCAGAGGGTGAATCGGCACATTGTCGGACTTGCCCTGCTGCACGAAATCGGCAAGCCAGCCATCTTGTGCCTCACGACAATCCTTCATCTCGGGTCGCGGTTTCGCCTTGGGCTTTCCTTTGACAAGCCTAAGGATTTCCGAGAGCGTGCTCTTTGCATCACCTACTATGGGCATGTCAACGGGCCTATTGTGCGCAATCATCTCGGGAGCGATGTCTATCTGAATCAGTTTCTGTTTGGCAGCTTCAGCCCATCCCGGAGGACGACCCCAAAAATCCAGGTCTGCAAGTCTTCCACCCACTAAGAGGACAACATCGGCTTGGCATTGAGCACCAATGGCGCCGAAGCCGGCCGGAACTAACGACAATGGGTGATCTTCAGGAATCGCTCCTCGAGCACCGACGGATGTAGTCACGGCAGCTTGAAGATGGTCGGCGAGCTCAACAAACTCCTTCCAAGCCCCAGATGCCAGCACGCCGCCTCCGGCGTGAAGGAGCGGAAACTTGGCGCCCATCAGCATTGTAGCTGCCTTCTTAATCAGCTCCGGGTCTCCAACCGGGGGCCGGGTCATTCGATACCTCTCGCGGGAAACTATGCCGTCTTCTAGCGTACTGTCCTCGCATTTCAGGTATAGTACATCGGCGGGTATATCCAAGTGTACTGGCCCTGGTCTACCAGAGGTTGCCTCCCTGAATGCCCAGTGGACTAGGTGAGCAATCCTCTGCCAATGAGACACGTTTGCTCTCCATTTGGTAATCGGCCGGAACAAGTCCACTTGATCCAGTCCCTGCGTACTGCCATGATCGGGATAGATTCGCCATGATTGATTCTGAGCACAGAGCACGACCATCGGTATGCTGTCTGCAAACGCGGGATAGACGCCGGGAACCAAGTCAGCCGCTCCGGGTCCTACTGTACCTAAACAAACGCCCGGCTCACCTGTTGTCCTGGCCCACGCATCCGCCGCATGTGCTGCAGCTTGCTCATGCCGAAATGTGATGAACTTGATCTTGCCAGAATTGCCTATAGCGTCCAGCAGAGGATAGAGTTGGTCCCCCGGAACTCCGAAGACATACTTCACGCCTTCTTCGATAAGGCAATTTGTAACAATCTCGCCGCCCGTATGCTTCGTCAAGACAGTTTTCGCCTCAGACCTCGGAGAGGATATCAACTGGTCTGTCAGGGCGCCGTAGGATTTATCCGTTGCGAGGAGTCGTCAAGAGGCACGAGGCTGACCCCCCGTACTCCTCGGCGGCTTGAAGTTACTCGCAACCAATCATTCATGATGGATGAACAAGCCTCGGCAAGGATCATGGCCAAAAAAGAGATAATAGACCGACATGTGTAGCCCGGTTGGAGGTACACGGATGGCCAAAACTCCCACTGGTGTCGCTGTACTTGCCCTGCTCAACTTGCTCGTAGGATTGTTGATGCTGGCCGGATCTCTTGACATGCTCGGGCCGCTTCAAGAATGGGTGTTAAGCCCGGGACTGCTGAACATTCCCCAAGCCTCACTCATTCTAGGACTCTTCTATTTGCTTCTCGGCATAGGCTTACTGATGTTGGCTCCTTGGGCATGGTGGGCGGACATGCTGTTCGCGATTCTAAACCTTCTAGTATCGTTCATTTCGTATCCACAAATCTCTTGGATTCCGCTTGTTATCAATCTCATAATCGTGCTATATCTGAATCAGGGCAGCATAAAACGCAGATTCAGAGTGTAGTATCCAAACCCAGCCGATGCCCAACAATCGAGAAATGCAAGGGCATGAACAGTGTCTGATCGGTACGCAACGGGATGTCAAGTGTGACCTTTAGCCAGTATGCCAGTTCGATCAGTTCTGTCTTGAATGGAGGAGGACACGCTGTTGGCACCTCAAGAACCGTTTCTATCCAAGTTTCCTCAGGGATTTCCTCCTTCAGATAATATGCCTCTGCAATGGCAGTCTCGTGCTCTGTGCGAACTCCTTGAGGAGCCACGGACTCACGGGTGATAATCTGTACTCTCACCCCCCTGAACCTTGGACTGCCGGACAATAAGAACCTCAGAGGAAAAGCCTGCCCCGGTCTCAGGACACCGTTCTCAACCTCAACGGTCAGGATCGATACCCCGTCACGTTCTAGTGTCATGCGGTCCCCCTTAGAAACAGGAGGTGGGGGAACAACCCTTACATTGATGACCTTCTTCGACTGCTTGTCAAGGGCCCGAGAGATTTCCACGTTTGCCTTGATTGTATATTCAATGTTACCATACAGACCAGTGAAGCTCCCGGGCAGGTCGGAGGGAAGGAATACGCTGAACTCATATGAGCTGTCGCCCTCAGGTACCTCACAGGGTCCCGAGAGTTCCAACTCCTGATTCACGTGTTCCCTTCTTTCCTTGTGAACATGCCTGCTCTTCCCAGAGCCATGTACTACCCTGCTTATTTCCTCTCCATGCAACACCAGAGTCACTCGATTGCAGTTGAAGCTCTTATCACACATGCACACAACTGTTCCAACGATGCAGTCTCCTGGAGTGAAGTCCTCCCCAGGAAGCACAATGTCTACACCTCTCATTTATGCTGAACCATCCATAGATGATCTTGGAAGGCACAGAACTGACTCGCAGCTCATTTCCAATAAGCATCAGAGAACGAACACTCAAAGGTCTATCGTACATCTGCTTGAACTAGCAAGCCCGGGATCTGGAGTCCGGTCACTAACTCGTAGCCAGTGTAATCAACCTGCGAGATGATTGCATCTCAACATCCCAATCTCAGGCCATCTAAGCTAGAACAAGTCCGACGGGTCCACACCCCTCGATTCCGCCTTTAGTGTCATCCATTCCTCTCTAGATGCGGGAGGAGTAGTTGTATCGTCCGGGCTTCTTGCTCTTAGGCTGAGTGCACCTTCTTTGCAGGCCATGGAGCAGACACCGCAGCCGACACAAAGATTCGAGTCAACCTCACATGTGCTCTCAGGAATGCTCAATGCCCCGAATTGGCATCTCTCAATGCATCGGCCGCAACCAGTGCATGATTCTGCGTCAACCTGTGTCATGTAGTTTGACCTGATAAAGGCGTGTGGCTGCTTCCACTTGACAAGACTTCTCAGCATCAGACAGCAACAGGTACAGCAGTTGCATATGTAAGAATACCCGGTCTGTACGTTCATTGAGCAATGGACTAGTCCCGCTTCTTCGGCTTGATGAAGAACCGCAAGCGCCTCTTCTTTCGTAATCGCCTTTGTGAAGGAGTCATTGTCGTATGCATGCTCTTTGTTCGGGCTGATGAGAATACACACTGAGGACGGAAACTTGCAGGGTTCTCCTACTGCCTGCTTCTGTTTCTTGCACATGCACTCTCTCAGTCCCCAGGATTTTGAATCCTGCACCATTGATTGTGCGATCTCATATGGATATACCTCCAGCTCCGGACGAATTGCACGATTGATAGGAATCACCTTGAATAGTGCCGGAGGGGTATCGAACAGCCCCCTGCCCACGCTCTTGCTGAAGTAGCCCTCGGCAAGTTGGGCAAACTCCTTGTCCATTCTCCGGAGCTGGTTTTCCCAGATTCCTCCTACAAAGACGATCAGAGCATATCGTCTGCCCGTGCTCGAGTCCCATGCTCTGATCTGACCTTTCCTTGCCATTGCTTCAAGTCGCGTCTGCACGTTTCTGAGCCGCAATCCAAGTCGGTTCGCTAGTTCCTCTGCGGTTTCGCCTCTGAGCTTCATCTGACTAGCAATCTCAGCTTCTTCAGGGGTGAAGATCCATCGGAGTATTCTCAGATGGGTTCCGTCCTCAACGGAAGGGAATCCAAGCGGCATCTTGTTGAGTCTAGCCGCTAGTCTCTCATACGCATCGGCCTGCAATATTCAGAGTTGCCCCGTCATCTCAAGAGCAAGACGGCCCTATATTTGCTTGCGGGGGATTGTTCATGACCCCGGCCTCCTCGAGGCCTCAACCCTAGTGCGCCTAGATGATTCGCTGCCTGGGCAGATTCCCCTTCACGATGTTGCCAGAACCAGGCGGCCTTCTAAGGAGCCCCTTGAAACAGCAATGGTTGAAGACTGCAGTCCATAACTTTCATATGTAGGATGTCGGGACCTGTTGTGCTAAGATGCAAATCATTGACATCGCACTGGGCATTTGGAGTGCACTACCGCTCCTCTTCAGTATCCTGGGCGGTCTCGGCCTCTTCATGTTCGCGATGTACAGACTTAGAGAGACTCTGGGCAAAGTCTCAGGTGCTCGCGTTGCCAAGATCCTCGAGAAAGTGTCCAATAACCCCGTCAAGGGCATGTTTGCAGGCACTGCCGCGACAATTATGACTCAAAGCTCAAGCATTACGGTCCTGACTCTGATTGGTTTCGTGAATGCGGGAATTATGACATTCCGGCAGTCTGTCAACATTATGTTGGGTGCTGAAATCGGTACCACCGTAGTGGCCCAAATCGTCGCATTCGAAGTCGGCATGGCATACTGGCCGCTAATCGCAATCGGCTTCTTTGCTCGCATGTTCTCAAGAAAAGAAAGAACAAAGCTCGTCGCTGATGTAATCTTCAGCCTTGGCTTGATGTTCCTTGGAATGGATTTCATAGGGCAGGCTGCTGCGCCTCTCGCACAGAGCCCGGCGTTTGTCAACATAATGACCACATTTGCGACGAATCCCTTAGCTGGAATCCTTGTCGGAGCGGCCATTGCCGGCATCACAAACAGCAGCGCTGGCACAGTCAGTCTGGTAATCGCCTTGGGAAGAAGCAACCTCGTCAGCCTCCCAGCCGCAATTGCCCTCGTGTTGGGCGCCAACATCGGGACAACTTTCTTTGAACTGATAGCGGGAATAGGAGCAACCTCGCCTGCCAAGAGGACGAGTCTCGCACAGTCGCTCATGAAGATCATAGGCGTAATCTTGTTCCTACCCTTCCTAACACCGTACGCAGAGATAGTCACACTTACGGCAACGGACCTGCCGAGGCAGATAGCGAACTGTCATACTATATTCAACGTAATCACGAGTCTGATACTCATCCCTCTCGTTGGCGGACTCGTCAGGCTCTGTGAGATAATCATACCCGACAAGCAGGGAGAAGTCGTAGGCAAGCATATGTTTGATGACGAAATGCTACACTACCCCCAAGCAGCACTCCTCGAGGCCGAGCGAGAACTGACAAGAACGGGCGACACCACGATTCAGATGATTCAGCTGAGTAGAGCGGCCTTGCTGAAGCGAGACATTGATGCTTCTCATCGAGTAACAAGACTAGACCGCGAAGTGGAAGAGAGCTGCAGTGCGACGGCGCAATTCATTGACAAGATTAAAGAAGACTACCTGAATGAAGGCAATATCCTGTGGAGAACAAGACTCCTTGCAGTTATTGTAGATATCAGAAGAGTCGGAGACCTCGCCTCCAATATCGCCGAGTTTGCTTTGGATCGAGTCAACAGAAACATTGCCTTCTCAGACACTGGAGTATCAGATCTCAGCCGCATGTTTGACCTTGCCGAGGGAGCATATACAACAGCGATTCAATCGCTGAAAACGAGGGATTTGGAACTGGCAAAGCAGACCGAAAGGCTGGAAGAACAAATCGACGCTATGGAGAGAGAACTGAGGGCTGGTCATATTTCACGTATGGAAGCCGGTATCTGTAATCCACAGGCAGACACTATTTTCGTGGAGACAGTGAGGAACCTCGAGAGAATCGGGGATCATGCGGACAGTATAGCCCTCGATGTGACTGCAAAGTAAAGTACTACCAACAGGTCATATCCGTGTATTACCAACCTGCCGAAGCGAGGATGATAGAGTGTACTTCTCGAATAGAGCCGATTGCGGCTATCCCCTGTAGATGATTTCAGCCCCGGGTATTGGTGGCACCTGGGTCCAAACGCTTGTAACGTTCACCAACCCAACTTCAAAGCCACGCACTCGGCGATAGTCAACGAACTTGCCCTTAAGCTGGTAAGCTTGAGGATCCATTGTGAAAACAGAGATGGCCACGGAATCTCCCGTCTTGAGAGACTTTCGCCGGTCACTGACTAACTTGGTGCGAAAGACGACGTGGTCGTGGCCGGCAGGCTGAAGGCACAAGACAGGAAATTGCTCTACCAAAGGGCCTCGAGCGACTGCGAGGAACTTGGCACCATTCAGCACACCGACTTTAGCGCGAACGACCGGATGAATCGAGAGACCAGCTTTCGCATCTTTTGGCCGCTTAGCCGCCATACGGGTTGTCAACCACTCAGACGCGATACCCATCTTACTCATGGGCATAGCACGAACTTTGTCAACGGCTATGGTTCCGACACTCCTTAGCAGGCCAATGGCAGAGTATCGAAACAAATCCTTGCTGCTCATCCGATCGAACTTGGGGCCCTTTGTTTCGAAGCCCAGAAACCGACCTTGCACCTCGAAGACACTGAAGCCGAGAGTCATTACGGCGACAGAGACAGGAGACTCTTTCTCACGGAGCAGGTTCTCCTTCGTCTTTCGAATCAGGAAGTCCCCGAAGATGAGTGTCTCGTCGTCCCATGGATAGGTGGTTATGACCGGGGCAATGTTCGGCTCACCTTCGGTGTTTAGTGTTGCCATGAATTTTGCCGCCATGTCCAAATCGAAAGCATCGCGTGCTGCAGCGGGAAGTTTCGTTGCCATCTTTTCATACGACCTATTCGAGCTGATGTTGAACAGATGCCATCGCCTCGCGTGTTACTCCAGACCACGTAATTCGCGAGACAAGAGACTCACGTGCAGTTTCCATAAGATGAGCCATCTGGTCTATACTGACAAGAGGGGTATCAGCACATGCAAAGGGCATATCGAGCCTTTGCCATTTCGAAATGCAAAGCTTGTTGAAACCAAGAAGGTCCCATCGCTCTACCCTCGGAAGGTTCTCGCGAATGAAAGTAGCAATCGTCTTGATGTTATCCGTGCTGTCCGTGAATCCAGGAATTATGGGCGTCCGAATCCATATGGGTTTGGATTGAGCACCCAACCACGTCGCGTTTCGCAAAATCGGTTCAAGAGGGATTCCTGTAAATGCTTGGTGCTGGGTTGGTTCCATCAGTTTCAGATCTAGTAAGACAAGGTTGGAGTTGTCAACCAATGCTTGAAACTGCTCTTGCTTGGCATAGCCTGCCGTGTCTAGTGCTGTGTGCAAGCCGTGGGATCTGAAACGTCGGAGTAGTTCGTGAGCAAAACCGAACTGAAAGAGAGGATCGCCGCCGCTGAGTGTAACACCTCCACCCGATTGTTCATAGAAGACACAATCGCGCAAAACCTCAGCAGTTACGTCATCTACTGTGCGTCGAACCCCGAGCACTTCAATGGCCCCGGGAGGACACACAGAGGCGCAACTCCCACAACCATCGCACCGCTTTCTGTCAATGACCATTCCTCTCGATGTCAGCGTCAGAGCTTGCTTCGGACATGCAGACAGGCAATGCCGTGCCCCAATGCACCTGTCTTTGTACCAGACGACTTGAGGCACCAAGGTCCATGATTCTGGGTTTTGACACCAGTCGCACCGTAATGAACAGCCCTTCAGAAAGACCGTCGTGCGAATGCCTGGGCCATCCTCCGTCGAGAACCGCTGAACGTTCAGCACAATGCCGGAATTTGCTAGATTCTCTGGAGACAATAGGGCATCAACTCTCGGCTACAGCTCGTGACTGACTCGATTGATGATTTCGTCCTGTTGTTCCTTTCCCAGCGTAGTGAAGTAGGCATTGTAGCCCGTGACACGGACGAGAAGGTTTCGGTAGTCCTCAGGATGTTGTTGTGCGGCACGAAGAGTATCCGGACTGATAACATTGGTTTGGATGGCGGTGCCACCGACCTTGCCGTAGGTGCGAAGGAATGCTACGAGCTTCTCAAGATGCTCTTCATCACGAAGCGACGAAGGGCTGAAGGTGATAGTGTGTGATGAACCATTGGGCTGTACTTCAAGGCCAAGATTGCCCACGCTAATGGCCGCCGCTGTTGGTCCCCGAAGGTCTCTACCCTGAGCAGGGCAGACACCATTGGACAAGTACTCACCCCGCCGGCGGCCATCAGGCGTTGCTGCTGTTTTCGGAGCGAAACTGATGAAGTAGTTCCAGCTTAGATACCCGCCTCTGTATCGCCTGCCGCTCGCAGGAGCAGCACGCTGGAAGACGTATTCACCCCAGAGGCGAGAGATTTCGCGCGCAAACTCATCGGCGGCTGAATCATCGTTCCCGAACTTAGGTGCGTGATGCAACAGAATCTGCCGAAGCTCTTCATCTTCTTCAAAGTTGGTCTGGAGAGCGTGAACGAGTCGGTCCATGGTCACACGTTGTTCGTCATAGACAAGTTTCCGGACTGCTGCAACAGAGTCAGCCGCCGTCGCAAGCCCTAAGGCTTCAACAGTAATGAAGTTGTACTTGGCGCCACCGGCGCGACAGTCTTTGCCAGACTCAGCACAATTATCGACGATAAGTGATAGGTAAGGAACTGGTTCGAACTTCACACGTAGACTATCAGCAAAATCGTTCGCCTGAATTGCGCGATCAAGCAATGCGCGGACTTGGGTTTTGAAAGCGTTGTAGAACTGAGCAAAGGTCTTGAAGGCGAGTGGATCACCAGTCATGGGGCCGAGCTGAAGGGCAAGCCGAATATCCTTCCCATTACTGAGAGTGAGTTCAATCGCCTTGGCTATGTTGGGGTTAACGTCAACCGTGCCCGAGACATCATTGCCAATCATGGTATTCTCTAGGCAGCCCACAGGAGCATAGTTCCAAGCTTCTTCTGGCGGAACCCCTTGCCAGATTAGACCTCTTATCGCGGTCTCGTCGAAGTTAATTAGGAAGGGGCTGCCCTGTGCACGAGCGACCATTTGAGCAACGCGCCGCATCAGGGGTTCGGGTGTATTGGCATGAAGGCGTATGTTGGGCTTTGGCTCTAACAGGTTCGTCTCTTCAATTACTTCGAGAATGAGCCAAGTCAAGTCATTGCTGCTGTCTTCGTGGTCGCTGTTGATGCCACCGACGGTAATCAGCTGGCCGAAGCTAGAATTGATGCCTTGAGAGTTGCCCACCCTAGCTTGGAAATCGTAGGCGTAGTTGTGCTTGATCCAGTAGCACTCAAGCAACTCCTTGGCAAACTCGCGCGTCAAAGCACACTTCTTCAGGTCGCGCTCGTAGTAGGGCGCAAGATACTGATCGATACGTCCGGGACTCGTGCCGGGCCCGGGATAGCTTTCAGCGGCCATTACAAGCATGTGAGTCATCCATAGAGATTGGATAGCTTCCCAGAAAGATTCGGCGGGCTCCCAAGGGACCTTGCGGCATGTGCGGGCGATTGTCTCAAGCTCACGACGACGCGCCGGGTTGTTCTCCAGTTGGGCAAGACGATCTGCCTCGGAGGCATACCGTTCAGATAGGATACGTGCTGCTTCACACGAAAGTATGAGTGCCCTGAGCCAAGCCTGATGCTTAGGGTTGCGAATCCTGCTCGACAGCGCCTTCAAATCTTCCTGAATTCCCCTGAATCCTTTCTGCAATACCTTTGGGTAGTTAGGAACTAGGTGGCCAGGGATAGCCCCGTAGTTGAACTCGCCAGTATCACATCTGTGTTTCAGCTCCTTGTAGAAGAGGCTCTGACCCTTGTTCCACTCCTTCTGTTCGTCCTTGGTGAGGACCTTGCTGAGTGCTGTGTTGAAGTAACTACCTACTATTAGCTCTCCGTCAAGTATCATCACAGGCAAGTGCTTTGCAAGAACCTCGTTAAGGAAGTGTGCACGCCGCTCAGCAATCGAGAACTTGAACATCTCATCATCAAATCGCACTGGCTCCGCCAAAGCTCGCAGGCTGTCTCTGAATCCCGGCATAAACGGGATAGCCTCAGGGGTTACACCCCATTGGTTGAAGCTATACACCTGATCCCAAGGGCGTCCAGTTGTGTAGGCTCGGACCTCATTTGTGAAGTACTTCGACCTCTGTTCGAACGCAAAGTACTCGTCCCTTAGTCTCTTGATACGAGGGGATAGCTGCTTTGATGGTTGCCACAAAGCAGTCGGGGGTGCACATGTGCTCGCCATGGATACTAACGTCCGTAATCTGGAAGACGGCCTACGAGACCTGAGCGGGGAAAAAAGGCTTGTGGGAATTGAGCAATCGACTAGGCAGCAAGGGCTATCGTGTCTGCCTGCAACGGGATTCTTCAATGGAATGTGAAGGAGGGCTTCTTGGCCGCTCCTTCCGGGTCGATATGCGTTCAGACTATGACGAACGAGTCTGTGGCAACTATGTCATCCTGCGAATTGCCCGTAAGTCCTCGATGAAAAGCAGAGCGAAGAGAAGGTCTCCGACAACAACTAGGAGCAGCAATGGGGTTGCCTCATGTATAAGGAAATAGTAGAGGCTTAGTGCGAACACCCATAGCTTCTCGAAAGCGCCAATTACGATAATCCCGTGGTTAGCCTTGACATTTAGACTCACAATATAGAAACCGAATCCGAAGGCAAGAATCTCACCCATGAAGCAATCAAACCAGAGCAGTGTTGGTGGAATTGTATATCCGCCAAGCAGAAAATAGTTGATGTCGATTCTGGGGAGTATCAGGAAAGTTGCCGCTAATGCCCAGTTCCATATTGCCGCAATGAGGAACATCAGTCGATGGTACTTACTCCTATCCATATCAGGAATACCTGTCGGAATTCGCGTCATATGCCACGATATAAGCGCACTGCCAGTTCTTTGCCATGACAAGACTCTTTAATCTGGCAGGAGACCTAGTGACGATAGTGTGACATCCGTTGATCAAGGAGGCTTGGAACGTGGTTTCGATAAAGAGCTGCATGAACTGCGCCCACAAAATCTCCTCGTTCGCAAGCCGTACTGAAGGTCGCCCGCAGACCTATGTTGTCTGTTCAAGGTTCGGTGCAAACAAGAGAGAGACAGTCTTGAACTCAATCGGTCTTCCGTGCTGGAGAGAACATGGGAAACTAGACTGACGCTACAGGGATTGTTGTTGCATTCGCCCCGACTGCGGATATCATGACTTTGGTCCTCTCGAAGTCCGACATGTCACAGCCCCGTATTTAGATCAGTTCATGGTTCTGACAACCCGGGATACCCACTGTCAACCCGTCGGTGACTCGTTCGGAACCTTGCATATACCATTCAAACGAGACTCAGTTTGTTGGTTGTCAATGTTATTATTGCCGTGCTTCACTTTGAATGACCAATCAAACAATCCTATGATGCCGGACCAAAGGGGCAAGAGACATCAGTTCCCAACCAATCACCTGTAGCTACATAGGCCGTGTATCTGCAGCCGCCGCACAGATGGTTGTACGCACACTCCCCACAGTTGCCTCTCAATGCCTTGCGGTTTCTGATGTAATCCAATACTCGATTGTGAACCCATATATCTTCGAGACTCTGCGTGAGCAGATTGCCTAATGGTTCTGCCGCAGGAACGCATGGTAACAGATCACCCGAAGCAGTGAGACCAGCATAAGTTAACCCTGCAGAACATCCTCCGAAGCCCTCTGCGAGTCTCCTGACAATGCCGGATACTGCAGACCCAAACTTGTCTTCGAACATCCTTTCGTGACCTGACAACGATTCACTCACTGTGAAGATTCTGCCGCGAGAGTGTTCATAGCCTAGACGTGCGTAGTATGTCATCCCTCGAGCGTAGCACTGCATCCCGGACCCGCAGGTTGCGCTCTTGTAGAACTTGGAGTACAACGTCTTGAGCGCGTCTGCTTTCTGCTTGGCTGTCACATCAAGGTAGGACACATCCACTCCCCGGCCTGCAGGTATGAGTCGGTTCAGATAGAATCTCGTTGCGCCCAGCTTCTCGGCCAACTCCATCGTATCTTCCAGTTCATCGACGTTCTTCGAGTGCAAAGTCATGGTGGTGGCAATCTCATCGAAGCCCTGAGCAGCGCAGGCACGGACTGCCGCAACGGTTGCTTCAAAGCTACCAGGTCGGTTTCTCAGAAAGTCATGCGTTTCAGGTCTTGCCCCATCTAGGCCCATTTCGACGCGCTTTACTCCGGCTCTCGCGAGTTCCCGAGCAGTCTCTGCAGTGAGAAGAGTCCCATTGGATGCGATTGTGCATAGTAGGCCGCTGTCATCTGCCCTCTTGATCAGATCGTACAAGTCTTTTCTAACCAAGGGTTCGCCTCCTGAGAACGTCAGTGTCACGAGTCCTGCTTCGCTCATGTTATCTATGACTCTATATGCCTCCGAGGTAGTCAATTCCGGGTCCAAGCAGGTGGGGGATGAGTCCTGATGGCAATGAATACAACGCAGGTTGCATCTGTTTGTGACGTTCCATACAATGGAGATGGGTGCACCGGTGGGCTGTGGATACCTTATACCAAAGCTCGCAATTCCCTTGACAACGCTTACCATAGACCTACGAATCACTGGATCCCTTAGTAGTGACTTTGTCGTGCTCTTGGCGATTCCGAGTCGTCGAAATAGCAGGTCTATGAACGGCATCATGGTCGCACACGCAAGCAAACAGCCCTTGCAGCTAGGATGATAACCTTCCGAGTAGAACCGGAATATCGACACCATCCTTTGTTGCCCGCACGTCTCACACTTGGCCGCGAGAGTGTGCGCAAGGGCCTGCCACATGGGAGAAAATGTCGAGGCAAGACGGTGCTTTCTAGAGATTGACTTCGTCACTTAGGCGTCCTCGTCTATCATGAAAGACATGCAGAATTGCCCAGAAGGGTGCTTGTTTGTAGCATCTTCCAGACCGCCGGCCTTTCACTTTCAAGTGAACGCCTCTAATAAGAGATGCTGTGAAAGCGCCTACATTGCAGTCAAGGATTCGGCAACTCGCTTGATGAACCAGATGCCTTGTGCTCACGTCCAAGAACATCAGAAAAATGAGCCTGAAGGAGGGCTTTGCAGCCGCTCCTTCGGAAACTATCGCGCTTAGATACAGCGGTGGATGACTTCGGGGCCTGATTCCTCGAACTCCTTCTTCGACACCCACATCTTCTGGAAGGTCTTGAGTGAAGCAAGGATGCTTCCACCAATCCAGACCGAGTATTGTCTCTCCGGAGGAGCAATGATTCTGACCTCGATGTTCTCCGGGACCAGTTCGGTGATTTCCTTGTGGAGTCTCTCCTTCAGTCCTGGGAACATAGTTGAACCACCGGATAGTACGATGTTCGCGTACAGATCACGTCTTAGGTCCACATCACACGCCTTGATTGACTCGACAATGTGGTCGTCGAGTGGCGAAGTGTCAAGGCCGATCGCGCTCGGGTTGAAGTACAGCTCTGGTGCTTGGAACCTCTCAGCGCCAACGGTGATTACCTCGCCGTCTGGCAGCATGTAGGGCTTGTCGACACCTGCTTTGTCAGCCACTGTTCTCTCCCTCTCAGGGTCGAGGGCGACATAGCAGAGCTTCTCCTTGATGTCCCTAACGATCTCTTTCTCAGCACCGCTCACGAAGGAGTAACCCCTCTGTCTGAGCAGCCTACGCAGGTATTCCGTTACGTCACGGCCAGCCAAGTCGATTCTTCGGATAGCGTGTGTAATCGCGAATCCTTCGTAAATTGGGACTATGTGAGTAACACCGTCACCCGAGTCAATGACTAGACCCGTTGTTCTTCCGGACGCGTACAGTGACAGCACTGCTTGCGTCGCTACATACACTGCTGGGACTCCAAAGTTCTCGAACATCACTGATGCCATTCGCTCTCTGTTCTCTCGCGGATTGAATGGAGCTTCTGTAAGAAGCACAGGATTCTCGCTCGGGTCGACTTTCAGGTCGTTATAGAATGTGTACGACCAGATCTTCTCGATAGCGTCCCAGTCATCAATTACTCCGTGAGTAATAGGATACACAAGACGCAAGACACCTCGTAGGTTGATGGCCTCCTCGCCGATATAGTAGTCACGAGTGTAGTGATCTACGTCGGTCATGATTGACTCGTATCTTGGATAGCCAATCAGCGTCGGCCAGACACTTCGTGGTTGGTCTTCTCCTGCATACCCGTTTTTGCTAAGTCCAGTGCCATTGTCGATGACAACTGGCTTTGCGCCCAGGAATTCGTCTTCGGCCAATTTGTGTCGGTCCTCTTGTTTTCTGTTTTTGACTTGTGTTAAGATTCAGAATGCATGAAGCATCCTACTAGAACCCTAATTGAGAGGAAGAGTCGGACCGGGACATTTAAGGGAATCTTAGATAAGTCCGAAAAAACGGGCATATCCGACAAAGAACGACATGACCTATGTATACTGTATATGCCTCTCTTCCTCTGGCAATGGCAGCAGAGATGCGACTTGTCAGAACTGGCTTAGATGGTTCTTGGCGGAGGCATTGAGCATGCCGAAATTCGCCACTGCACCGAGTCATTTCATAATCGTGCGCGCCCACTTCTTGCCCGGGAAAATGCAGGAACACTTATGCGAATATACACATTATATATATGAAGTATTGTTAGTAGAGTTTGACCGAATATGATGTTCTCAAACCACATGGACACGCTCGTCAAGGCGGAAGTGCAGAGCGTTGCGGTTCGTCGCATAATACTGGACCAGCTCGAAGGCGGCTCAAAGACGGGGACTGAACTTAGAGAAAGCATCAGAAAGAACATGATGGCTGAGGCAGTTCAGGCAGGCATGAAGAACGTGAAACCCGACGACTTCAAGGTAACCGACCCCAAGCTCTACTTCAACACAAAGCATCTGGAAGACCTAGGCATAATCGTGAGCAGAAAGGATTCGCAGCAAAGAATATTCGAGCTACACCCGAGAGCAATCCAGTCTGCCAGAAGAGCTCTAGGCATTTCGAGGCCAGGCACTCTGATCACATCCATTGGTCAACCAGAAGATGCACGTCCGCTCATGATGTGGTATGCCAAGGAAATGACATTCAACTTCAAGTTCCTCCGGCTGGTTGTTGAACAAGAGCGCTTCGCCCGAGGGGTCAGCAAGAACATTGACAGATATGTGCCCGAAGGAGTAACAAAGAAATGGCAGACCACTTGGCATGAACTGCCAGCCAAGGTGGCAGGCTATGAGGAAGGACGCATAAGAGGAGACCTGATGGCGACCTATGCACATATTGAGAAGGTTGTTCTTGAGGCCCTGCCGGAGTCCGAACCCATTGTGAACCTCTCTACAGGACCTTCAGTGATCTTGCTGGCACTATGCCTTATCGCAATGCAGTACTCACTCACGGCCATTTACATACAACGTCATGAGGGAGAGAAGACTGCGGTAACTCACATAGTCCCTGGAGAAGGCATGATATGAGAACCCGAACAGGGACGGAACTGCACTGGGAACACGTAGGCATTGAAGACAAGCTGGGATTGTTGCTTGCCGGGGTCAATTCCAGTGCGGCAGACATCCCACGACAGAACACACGCCTACTCGCCAGGCTTGAGCGCTGGAGACAGCAGCTTGAGACCATCATCTCTGCACTGGCTCAGATTCGCAACGTCTTGGTGCCAAGACTTTCGTCAATAGTAGGATTGCACTTTGAAGAGACAGAGCTTCTCTCGATAGCAATGTTCCAGCCCAGCACGAGAAACCTATTCCTTGAGCTTGAAACTCATTTTGCGAATGAGAGGTCATTTCCTGATTCAGATCTTTTCGTGAATCTGAAGTCGCTGAGTGACATGGCTAAAGTCTTGGCCCTAGTTGGAGATGCAGCAATCTCAATGGCAGTCCTTCATCATCTGTGGCGTCCTAAGGTTGCTGATGCAGGGCTGCTGACCCAGTCGCGGGCGGAACTTGTCAGCAACGAACATCTGGCATGGCTGTGTGACCTCTGGGGGCTCTATGACTATCGCATTCATTTCGATCCGCCCAGTCCTACAAAGTCTGAGATTAGTCATACAAAAGGTACACTTCTGGAGGCTGTCTACGGAATCGTGTACATTGAGCAGGGCTTGGATGAGGTGAGACGACTTATCTCTCATCTAGAAAGACACAATGACCCGACGCATGATTTCTGATCGATGATGCTTGGACTCAGGATTTCATTGGAAGTCATCTTCTGCGTTGTGCTCAGGTCGAACTGTCGGAAATTCTCTATGGAACTGCCGCCTAACGTGAATCGCGATTTCTGGGTCGCAGTAAACTCGGACTGATGGAATGGTGAACCTCTGCTGGTTCAATGCGTGTACAAGAGGCCGCCCTTCATCTGTGTCTCTTAGACTCGCTATCTCCAAGCCCGAGTCTTCTTTCCCGATGAGGAGAGGAATAGTCGATAGGAATCTGAACCCCAGTTCAGGATTCAGCACATCAATTATCACTCTCCCGGGGTTCTCGTCAAGCGCAGTCTCAGCTTCAAGGAGGCGATCAATGTCGGAGAGCATGGCGAGGACTCGCTTCCTTGCGTCGGGTTCAAGGGCAGCAATCGGTCTTGATATGGCCACTTTGAACAGTCTCCGGTACCTAATCCTAGCCACGTACTCACGAACAAAATCAATCTTAGACTCACCAAGCCACTGGTATAGGTCGGAATCGGTCATCCTGGTGAAGAAGCCAATGCACTCATTCTTGGAAAGTTTCTCTTCCTTCATCCTGAAGTAGGTGGCTTTGGACGTAAGCGCTTCTGCGACCCGGACGGCATGATGCAGATAAAGGTCTGAGAACATCCAGTTACGGCTTAGAATCAGTGCCTCAAGCGAGTGTAATGCCTTCAACATGAATGCCCGCACATACTTGCCTTCAGAGTCGCGAACCACGCGGTTTGTCAGCATGATTCGCTCTGCAGGGAAGATCCCGAGCTGGACACCGCTGAAATGAGCATCACGAATCAGATAGTCAGTCTTGTCCAAATCGAGAGGCGAGTCCAGAAAATCGGACAGAAGATCCAGCACTGGGTCGCTCTTCCTACGCTTGAGAACATCCACGACCGCTCTCGGTTCGATACCACTCTGCTCAAGTATCTCCGTGATACCGCTACGCATTATGAGCAACTCACCGAGGTCAACATGGGTGAGACCGGTCCAGCATCTTAACGGGAATTCGATTGTGTGTGACGTCGGAGGATGACCAACATCGTGTAGCAAGGCAGCAGCCCTGAAGACTTTCTGCTGGTCGGCGTCAAGTAGCTCGGAGAGTGGCTTGAAGCAGGCACCACGAAGGTCTTCACAGTAGTTGACGACCCTAATGCACTTCTGAGTGAGAAAGTTCGTGCCAAGGCAGTGTTCGAATCGAGTATGCGTTGCTCCTGGATAGACTATACAGGCAGGCCCGAGCTGCTTAATGTATCGGAGCCTCAGCATCTCCCAGCTGGAAATCAGATCCAGTTCCCATGGATCTAGGATAATCGCCCCGTGAACAGGGTCCTGAATTGCTTTTTGACGAGTATGCCGACCACCAATGGCAATGATGCGTTTGTGTTCCGAGAGTATTGCGCCAATTCCCTTCCAAGCCTCATCCTGTCTCTTGCGGGCTGTGACAATAGCTGATTCCCGCATTCCTGTCAAACGGATGAGTTCTGCAATAGCTGGGTCCATGTCTCCGGGCGGCGATGACTCGGTCTCCATACGTTTCCTTGGCAAGGAATCCGACCTCACTGTGAGTATGCGGTAAGGTGTACTTAAGGAGCTACGCGGCCCAAGGCATTGTTTAATGAATCGGTCGAGCCAGCTTCACTCTTTCCCTGGCAGAGATGTATTCGAGAGGATTTCCACTCTTTATTCCCCGACAGTATTCATCAGGTCTGCAATACCCCCATTGTGCCATAGTCTTGCAGGATGACGCTTTGCGGTGTTTGTAGAAGGGAGCATCAATCAGGTATGCGCTCGTCAGGAAATTAGCTACGGTCTTGAGACTGTTCCTACTGAGGGCTATCCTGATACACGGAGGACAGCGGTCGTCCACAGCGGTTCTTGCCATCGAGAACAGGCGAGACCATAGCAGGCAAGTCCTCGCCTCATAGAGTTCCTCGCACTTCTTGCAGTGACTTCCTTGGATTGATATCCTGCACAGTTCTGCTCTGCTCGCCTTGGTCAGTCCAGACTGTCGAAGTAGATGGAATTTGACTTCCACGAACCAGTCAGGGGAGAAGGAACCCATGTCCCTAATGAACGAACGCAACTCCTCCGCTACTCTCTCAGACGACGCGGCCCATGCCTCAGGACTCAGGGAAACGCTGCTATCGTGTTGATCCATGGGCAATCCACACTCATATCATTCACTGAAGGTCTTAAGCGCATCACTACATGCACAGCCGTGCGATTACGGTTGTGGCTCTATCGATGATACCGGTGGAACAAGTCTTAAATCAAGTCCACGACTCCCAACCACCTCGCGGTAATCGTACTACCGAAGAGGTCGTCACCAGATGAATCTGGGAGTCATTGCTGAGTTTTCATTAAAGGAAGCAATAACGTCCCTGAGTGCGGCGGCCTTTAGCGGACGAGAACGTAGCAACCTTGTTGTCTCGACAATTGATGGCGACGTAAGAATCATGCGTATCGAGACCGTCAGAAAGCCGAGACTGGTTCAAGTATCTGTGGCAACAGGACTACCGCCCGTAGTTGCTCTTTCTACAGGAAACGTCACAGACGTTGGCACCACCGACCTCATAGTTGGCGGCCTCGACAATGCCCTTCGAGTGATATCGTCGGTGGAAAGAAAATTGGTTGTAAGGGACACTGTTCAACTTGGCAGCCTCCCCACTGCTCTCTGTGTCACCAATGTTGTTGGCAATGAGACAGCAGAAGTGATAGTCGCTACTAATGACGGAGCATTGAGATGCTATGGATGGTTCGAAGCATCCCTTGACAAATTGGCCCACAAGACGACAGATAGGCCAACATTTTCTTTGCAGCCCTTGAGAAATAGAGGAATGCCATATAGCGGACTTGTATTCGGCGATGATTCTGGGTCGCTTTATGTGTACCATTATGCAGATGATAGGCTGCAGGAGCTTTCGAGACTGACTGTGGGGGGCGAGGGGCATCTTCTAGCCACAGGCAACATAACGGGGGACAAGAATGACGATGTGGTCATTGTATCGGACGGCCGCGCTCTTGGTTTGCTTGCCATGGGGCAGAGCAAGCTAGAAATGAAGACGGGCCTGAAATTGCCATCTGAAGTGAGCTCCCTTCAAGTGGGACACCTCCAGAAGGACTCGCACCTGCAGCATATTGTACTTAGCCTGAGAGACTCAACAATCCTGCTCCTCTCCTACAACGGCGAGGAGCTAATTCAAGATGCGTCGCTGAAAACCGCCCCAAAGCCCGTGGAGTCTCTCTTGGCACTTGGTGATTTCGATGGAGACGGTAACACGGAAATTGTACAGGCGATAGGTAACAACTTGAACCTCATCACAGCCGTACCGTGATTCGGTGCTAGCTGATTCTGGGTCGGTATAGCTCTTCTGGCTGCAGAACCCTTATTGACCTTACAATTATCTTCGCCCTGATTCTGGGCACGAACTCACTTTCAATCCAGCCCTTCGCCGCCGCGCGGGCCGCGCCGATATCTGGGGCCTCTTGATTGATGTCGATTCTTATGAAGAGGTTGTAGGGCTCGCGTGGTGTTGTGTCTTTCTTGATCATTGCGAAGAACTCCCTCGAACCAGCTGGAATGTCTACCCGCCCTAGAATCTCAGACCACTGTTTACCCTCTAATTTCCTTGAAACTACGGCGAGATCCTTGAGTTCCTTTATACCTTGGAGCGCTTCTAAGACCCTCTTTGTATCTGTGCTGGCATCAGCCTTCTCGAACTCCGCCGTCAAGTAATGATCCGCTCTGAACTTGGCCATAGTCGCGAGACTCCCACTTGATGATTTCAAGAGGCGCGCGGCCTGAGGCGACTCTTAAGCATGGTGGTCACAAATGCTGAGATGAATTGAGGCACTCTCTAAGAAACGGTTCGATCCGCAATTCCGAGTTCGCCTTTGTAGTGACTGAATCGATAGCCAGCAGTAAGTAACCCCAAGAATGTTGACACCACCAGACCCCAAAGTAGACACCCGAGCATGGAGAAGACTGCCAAGATTAAGAGACGCTCAGAACGCCCACCCAGACCAACATCCAAGTCAGTCACACCCAGCGCTTCGGCTCTTGACCTAGTGTAACTGGTCAGTAACCAACCCGACACGCAAAGAATGACCCAAATGCTGACAGGGAGGCCTAGGACAACATCATCGGGGTATGCGGTTCCTATTGCTACGAGCAGCACAACTTCAGCGACCTTATCAACGACCGAGTCCGTCAGTGCACCACTTCTTGAAACGCGACCGCTTCCCCTTGCAACAGCCCCATCCAATCCGTCGAGAATGCCTACGATGAAGACAAGTATTCCGTACTCGACGGGAAGGTGCAAAATCAGAAGTGTGAGCCACGCAATGACCGCGGCAAGAAGCGAAAGATAGCTGACTGTATCAGGGCGAACTCCCGCCTTCACGAGCGGACGAGCCACGAGTGAAATGGGTCTTCTGAAGACGCGTCTGAGCCGAAACCTACTGGGGGACATATCTGGTTTTGCTCCTGTACGGTGTCTGCCCATAAACGGCCGCATTCTCGAGAGTGACATCGCCCGGTACTTCAGATTGCTCGAATAGGATTGATTCTGCGATAATGGTCCTCGCACCGACATGACAGTTCGGGCCGATTGTTGCGAATGGGCCGATTCTGGATTCCGATTCTATGCGACATGATTCGCATACAAGGGTAGGACCAGTCACCTTGACCCCGGCGTCTAAGTGGATAGATGATGGTATGTTGCTTCGCCAATCCACTTCTTGCCCGGAAGGTACATACAGTGTGCCAGTTGTTCCTGATGTTCTGCGCTCCAGCAAATGATGGTTTGCATCCAGTAGAGCCGAAAGACTATCGACGTCAAACCATGGCTGCCTAACTAACGCATATCGTATAGGTTTGCCTTCAGTGATCATCCTGTTGATGGCTGACACAACCTGAGTACTGCCTTCTTCGAGCGCCGCCTCACAATCAGCTTTGAAGCTTCGCATTGCTAGCAATAACATAGCACTGGAACCAATGTGATTGAAGGATATTGCAGAATCCCCTATGCCTGCTACGAGCCCATTGCCATGTCCAAACACCGGAGTACCTTCTTGTCTATTCGAATCAACAAGCATGGTAATGACTCGGCGGCCGGATCCGTGGGTGTGCTCTGATATCAGTCCGGATACTGTTTCTGGCTCAACGACATAGTCAGCAGGGCAGAGCAGAAATGATCGGTCACCTACATTCGAGAGAGCTGATACTAATGTTCGCAGCGGACCCCGTCTGTAATCAGGCACATCCACAACCTCGATGAGTCTGCCCTCTGGAATTGCTGTCAGGTGTTCCCTGACGAGGTCACCTTTCCAGCCGACGCCTACTGTGAATTTCCCGACACCAGCTTCAATCAATGAGCGAATGAGTCGCTCTATTAGCGTCAAACCTGCACAGAACAAGAGCGGCTTTGGCACGAAATCGCTTAGCGGCTGCATTCTCTCTCCTCTGCCAGCCGCTAGTATCACCGCGCGGATGAGGGGTTCCTCCTTTGGCAACAGCGAAGCATAACGGCCATATGTGTGTTTGTACCGATAAGGTTCAGAGACCAGATGGGAAAAAAGAAACCAGCAATCGAATCGACGAAGAATCTAGGAAAAGCTGTCAACAGAGCTGTGTCGGTGATTAGATCTGGTGGGCTCGTTGTGTATCCCACGGATACAAGCTATGGGCTGGGCTGCGATCCTACACAAGACAAAGCAATGGACAAACTGGTGGCTGCAAAGAAGCGGGACCCGAGTATGGGAGTGCCGCTCCTATTCGCGGACTTGGCCCAATGCGAGACGTATCATGACTTCGGAGAACTTGAGAGAGTCCTTGTCAAGCTGTTTTGGCCCGGTGCACTCACCCTTGTTGTTACGGCAAGACATCCAGTTCTTGCGAAAGTCTCAGGAAAGCGGGACTCCATTGCTGTAAGGGTTCCCAATCACCCAGTGCCGAGAACTATCACAAGGGAACTCGGAGGACCTATTGTAGGCACAAGTGCGAACATTAGTGGCGGGCAGAGTCCCTTTGACGTCAACACGGCAATTGAACAGCTTGGAGATTCTGTAGACCTCTACGTCGACGATGGGCCGTCAAAGTCAACAGCCAACTCCACAATAATAGGAGTTGAACCCGGCGCTCCAAGTAATATCAGAGTGTACCGTGAAGGGGAGCTGACAGTTGAACGTCTGAGCGAAGTCCTAAAGGTTGATGCGAAGGCTCTGGGTCTTTGGAGCAAAAGAATAGTCTATGCAGACCGATGAGGGATTGGTTCTGCGGAGATTCAATCTCTTGGTTGGGTGTCCCCGTGAGCGAGAGCATGCTGCAAAGTCGGAAGTTCAGTACTTCATTGGGGATTTGCTAGACGACCCGGACCTTCTCATCATGGCCATTTCAGGCTCTGGCCTTCTAACATGTTGGACCACACTCGACCCTTTCCAGACCACGCACGAACTTAGGAAGTTCGCAATCGAGAATCCCTACCAGTTCCGTTTTGCGCTAAGATTTACCCCGATTGAGAGATGTGTACCCTCAAGCCTGGATGAAATCGTCAGCGCAGTCGTTGATCTCAGAGATAAGATACAAGACAACGAATCGTTTAGGGTCACCGTTAGAAGAAGACAGTCCAAGCTCACTAGCATGGACGTTGTTCACAAGGTTGCCGAGGTCATACATCGGAGAGTTGACTTGAAGAGGCCCGACAAGACTGTGTGGGTCGAGATCATCGGCGAGATTAGTGGAATCTCGGTCCTTGTCAGAGATGATGATATTCTGTCTGTGAGAACAATAGAGAACGGAGTTCCCTAGGCATTTCCGGCTCAACAGATTCGTGTTTTCACAGAATCACGTCTCGATGGATACCATGGAAACTCTGCTGGCGACGCATCTACTCAACGCTTCAAGAACTTCGTCCGGATTGTCCGAATCACTTATCGCCTTGATTTCAGTGTCGTTAATCCCAAAATGCTCCATGATCTTTCGCTTCTTGTCTGCACTCACAGGGAAGCTGGGATGAATCTCTCTGCCGACCGCGTGTACGAGTTCCTCAAATGCATCCTTCACAGCTGAGTCATCGTCACCGATTATCACGAGAGCAAGCGAAATCATGTTGTCCCGCAATCCCATCGATTCAAGTGCGGGCCCTATCTGTCGCTGTCCGGAAGCGTATACTGCAATCTCGACATCCAGACCCCGCGAGATCGCATATCCTTCCGACCAAGCATTCACCGCGTTTTGAGCAGCTGAAAGAATATGAAGGTCGCCTGCAATAAGGGCGGGGTTCAAGAACTGAATTGCAAGAATCTTGTTGCGCGTCTTGGTGGACAAGCGAACCAGCTCGTCTTTCTTCAAGTGCTTCTCATTCTTCAGATGGCCAACGGCAACCCCTAGAGAGGATTCGTGATGCCTTATCTTCTCCAAGAGCAAGTTCTGAACCTCTGCAACGCGACGGGACTACAGACGTTTGATGAAATAATCAGCAACAGCCGGATCAAAGCCGACCTCGAACACAAGCTTGTCCCGAATGTGCTTCATATCGAGAGATGGATTCTCCGTCTTAAACGCTTTCACCATGGCTATTATCGACTCTCGGTGTTCCCAAGGATAGACAGTCCAAGCGTCAACTTTCTGGATGAAGTAGTCAGGAAGAATCCTACACGATGGCTTGAGCTGCAAGACTGCAGAGCGGACTTCACTGGCACCGAGCTTCTTTATGTAGTCAATTCCGTGAATCAAGCTATCACCCGTGTCTGCTATTTCATCCACGAGCAGCACTCTCTTGCCTTCAATGGGAACTGAAAGTGGCTGTGTCACCTTCGGCTCTGGGCCCTTAATTCCAAGCTCGCTATAGTACTCTATCCGCACATTGAACATCGCATTCGTGTAGAGTACATCCGAAAGAATCCTTGCAGGGATCCACCCACCTCGTGCTATGCCAACAATGACTTGGGGCTTGAAACCACTCTCTACAATACGCTCCGAAAGCTGTAGGGTCAGGTTGTAGACATCCTGCCAACTCAAGATAATGTACTTCACTGTTCTTGGAACCACCAAGAATGCCTTGACTTTGGCAGACAAGGCCGCCTAATTAATGCGGCTGCGACAATGGTCAACGAAATACAAATCAGGTGATTAATAGAGAACCTTAGCGCGAAATGCATTGAAACCCGATGTTTTGCTCACACATATTGCCCAGCTTGCGACTCTCCGGGGCAATAGCTATGTCGCCAGGACAGGAGAGAGCATGAAAGAGCTTTCCATAGTGGAAGATGCTGCAGTTGCCATCAAAGGGGGAACAATCGCAGCAATCGGCACCACGAAGGAAGTTCTGAATCAAGTGACAGAGGACCCAGCCCTTCCCAGCCTTGAGTTTCCGGGCATGCTAGGTTTACCCGGTTTCGTGGACAGCCACACGCACCTCGTGTTTGGCGGTTCTCGCGAGAACGACTTTACAATGAAGCTCGCAGGAAAGACATACATGGACATACTCAAGGCCGGAGGTGGCATCCTGAATACTGTTCGAGCCACTCGTGCAGCCAGTCGTGACCAACTATCGAACTTGGCTTACTCTTTTGCTTCAAATATGCTCGCTGAAGGAACCACGACCGTGGAAGCGAAAAGCGGGTATGGGCTTAGTGTGAACGACGAAATCAAGATACTAGAGGCCATCGAAGGATTGCCGCGGCGTCTGCCGATGGGCTTCGTCAGCACATTCCTCGGCGCACATGCCGTTCCTCCTGAATATGATGGAAAGACCAACGACTACGTCGACTTGGTCATCAATAAGATGATTCCGGCAGTGACCAAGCGCAAGTTGGCTGAATTCTGCGACGTGTTCTGCGAGAAAGGAGTCTTCGATGTTGAGCAGTCTCGGCGCATTCTGCTGGCAGCTAGAAAAGCAGGATTGAGGCTCAAGGTGCATGCAGATGAGATAGTGCATCTGGGTGGAGCCGACCTAGCAGCAGAGGTAGGTGCAACATCAGCTGACCACCTGCTGATGGCGTCCGAAGATGGCCTTGAGGCAATGCGGAAAGCTGGAACTATCGCGACGCTCCTACCGGCGACCTCCTTCAGTATGAACAGCGACTATGCGAACGCACGGAAAATGATTGAGATGGGTCTCCCGGTCGCCCTGGCGACGGATTTCAATCCAAACTGTGCGAACGAATCGCTCTTCTTTACGATTGCCCTAGCCTGTCATAAGATGAGGATGCATCCCCGTGAAGCGATTACAGCGGTGACGATCAATGCGGCTCATGCGATTGGCCATGGAGATAGCATCGGAAGCCTTGAACCGGGCAAGAAGGCAGACATTATCATCCTTGATTGTCCGACCCCCGAGTACCTAGCATATAGATTCGGAGTGAATCTTGTCCACACGATTGTAGCAAACGGGCAAGTAATTCGTACAAGATTGGGACCCTAAGGCGCTTCCACTTGATCAGTTCGCGTGCGATACCACTCAGTCTTGTCCAAGAGGCCGGTTAGTCCTCATAGAGAGAACCCGTAATCCTCTCCACCTCATTCATGATAGCTCCGGATTTCATCAACGCCCTTATCTGTGCTATGTCAGATTGCAGCGGCCTATCATCCTGAAGTGTCCTCACAGAACTCCTGATCACAGACATTGCCTTCTGAAGAGGCTCTGACGGCTTCAGCGGCGACAGTAAGTCCAAACCTTGAGCAGCGCACATGTATTCTATCGCAATGACATTCTGAGCGTTTTCCAATATTTGGGAGGCCTTTCTGGCAGCTATCGTGCCCATGCTCACATGATCTTCTTGGTCAGCACTCGTCGGTATCGAGTCCACACTTGCAGGATGTGCCAGCACCTTGTTTTCAGAGACCAGAGCAGCTGCCGTGTATTGAGCAATCATCATGCCTGATTGAATCCCACTCTCTCGCGTGAGGAATGCAGGGAGACCGCTGAGCTTCGGATCTACAAGTCTGTTTACGCGTCTCTCGGATATGTTGGCGATTTCGGAAAGAGCTATGCCCAAGAAGTCCATGGCCAATGCAATGGGCTCTCCGTGGAAATTGCCGCCTGAGATGACTTCTTCCGTATCAGAGAAGACTAGTGGGTTGTCCGTTGCAGAGTTTATCTCTACTTGGATAACGGTCCTTGCGTATCGGACCGCATCCAGTGACGCACCGAGAACCTGAGGAATACACCGCAGCGAGTACGCATCCTGAACCTTCCCACAGTTCGCATGAGACCTGTTGATTTCGCTGTCAACAAGGAGGGTTCTCATGGCTTTCGCGACTGCAAGCTGGCCCTTGTGAGGCCGCACCGAATGTATCCGTTCGTCAAAGGCCTTCCTTGTTCCTCTAAGAGCTTCCAAGCTCAATGCAGCAGCTATTGAAGCGTCTTTCACAAGAGCCATCGCATCGTGAACTGTCAGAGCTCCCACCGCCGTCATAGGTTGAGTGCCATTGATGAGAGAGACGCCCTCCTTCTCTTCCAGAACCACGGGTTTGATCTTTGCTCTTTTCATTGCAGAAGCTCCGTCGAGCTTCGCATCATCGTAGTAGGCCTCTCCCTCGCCTATTAGGACCAAGACCATGTGCGCAAGTGGCGCAAGATCACCACTTGACCCCACAGATCCTTGTTGAGGAACGACGGGGATTACTCCTCTGTTAATCATATCAAGCAGGGTCTCTATGACTTGGGGACGAACGCCGGAATAGCCCTTTGCTAGAGCATTGGCTCTGAGAAGCATCATTGCACGCACAATGTCGCTAGAGAATGGCGGGCCCACGCCAACACTGTGACTTCTGATGAGGTTCAGTTGCAGACGGGAGAGATCTCCTTTTGCTATGGTCACTTGAGCAAGATCTCCGAAACCGGTGTTGACACCGTAGACGGTGCGACCAGCCTTCACGGCAGCATCAACAACACCTCGGCTGCTTAGAATGCCCTCACGCGCAGAATTGGCAAGCTCTACACGCTCTGTATGTCTTGCCACACGGACAACGTCCTCGATTGTGAGACTCGCGCCGTCGACAGTCACAGTCACAGGTTTCGCCTCGGTTCTGTGTAGTGATAATCTTGATGCTCTCGGGTCTGGATCAGACCGACACCATAGATGCGATTACCTTGTGATATCTGAGAGCACAAGTGATTGTCAATTCCCGGTACTTAACTTAATCAGTGAAAGAAAAAACACCCGTGCCGTTTCGATGCAATCAAACTAGATCTCAAATCGGCGTGCGTAGTTTGCTTTTCAACCTCGTAGGCCGTGCTATTTCACCACAAAGCCTCAGCGCCATCAACTATTATGACGTGGCCGCAGTTCTGGCATCTCAATTTCCCCGTCCTTTGTGTGACAGGTGGGTAGGAATAGGTTACACCACAAGCGGAGCACCTTATCTTCACACTATGCATGTTATTCCTGAATTGCTCCACGGCCTTGATGAAAGTAGATTCTGCGGAGCCCTGGGACCCCCAGTCGAACTGTAACACGCCGGATCTACCACCACTGGCAACAACCGCGAGCTTACAGCGACCTTCCTGTGCATCATACTCAAGAATGACCGTTATCGTCTGATTGCTGCTCGTTCGCCACACGAATTCCTCATGAATGAACACTGCAAGGGTCTTTGAGCCTTCTTGCCAAATCCTTTGGAGCACCTTTGAATAGTTCTGCTGAAGAAAGCGCAACAAACTATCAATTTCGAATACGTCCAGTTCTATTTCCTTCACACTATTCCCCGCCTGTACCGACTTTCACAGACATACTTCGTTTATTCTGACTTAAGCTTTTACGTACTTATAGGCGGTCACCGGAACCATGATCGATTCCGTTCCCGGCTAGAGATGTGTCCCAACCCAAGACGCACAATGCTGGAGTCTTATCATGAGTGGATCAACGAAGAATGCCGCATTCTGGCAGAGGAAGGAATATCGGAAGGTCATTGCATCGACACCCTATATGACTCGTACAGAGCTCAGCTCGGGTTCCCAGCCCCTTGCATTGTTACTCGTAGGCATCCTTTCCATGGTCTTTGCGGAAGCACTCTCTGGTTCCTCCGTGCTGTGGTTCCTTAGTGTCTGGTCTTGGCTTGTTACACTGCCTCTGTACTGGTCACACACGCTGCTTTTCCTCAATATTGCGTTCAGACTCAGACGTACCTCCATTTCTGACCTGTACCTCTTGGGTGTGCTTTTCGGCCTGTACGAATCGTGGGTCACGAAAGTGGTTTGGGCGGGTTATTTCGGGCAGTTACCAGGATGGGGCACGGTACTCGGGTTTGCAGTGGCAGAGGTACCCGTCATTGTCTTCTTTTGGCACCCCGTCATGTCATTCATTGTACCAATACTCATCTTCCAGATTATTGCAGTATCAACCAATGGCGGACGAGATGTCACACAGGTTGTGTTGCCAAGTCACATTAGATACCTAAGGAGAAGCAAACGCACTTCGATTCTCTTCGGGATCGTATTCGTAGGTGGGGCAGCCTTCCTCTCGGCCAACTCATTTCTGAATGTGCTGGCTGCAGGTCTGACCGCGGTCGTCAGTCTGTTAGCGATAGTATTGGTGACGAAACTAACCAAGCGCAGATATGGAGGGCAGATGTCAATCAACTCACTCAAACTTGGCAGACCAGGATTCTCTGTAGTGACTTTGTACGTGCTGCTGCTCTACATTGTGACATTTCCACTTCTTCGGCCCGAAGCCATTCCTAGTCCAGCAACAATCCTGTGGACATTGTGTCTGTATGCGCTTGTTGCAATGCTGGTTCTGATAGACCCTGCGAAAGATGAAATCAGCACTACACCGCCCTCGCCCTTCAGAATGATCACGCTCAGGGACGTTGAATACTGCTTTGGTGCACTCACGCTGTTGATAATCATCATGTGCGCGGTGCCCATAATTGACTCGATTGTGGGAAGCGTGCTTTATCTGATGATACTGGTCTTGGGACCCAGCCTCTTCGTCTGGACAGGAGCCAAAGCCATTGCCGGAAGAGCACGTAAACAGATGACAGGCTTCGCAGCATGATTGAATAGAAAGGCCGATCATCATGTGTCCTTGCTCGCTGTGAATAGAGTCCATTCGCATTGTTCAACCTGGGAACTCCGCGAGCAGACGCAAATTTTATCTTCGTAGGCTGGATTCAGGAACTAGACCTTGGATCGAGGGAATAAGAAATGGTTGAAATTGAGGGACGGCGAGCTTCTACTCTAGACAGCACTGGGCATGTCCGTTCGCTACCAATCAGAGTTGGCAAGCTTCTCCTGCACGGCTTGGTAGTCACAGGAATATTCATAGCTTATCTGATTGTCTTCTTTTCGTCTGGTCTGCCTTGGCAGATCGACTTTGTAGGTTTCAATGCCCTAGTGGTCACTTTCTTGTCATTCGGTATTCTAGAGGGGCTAGTCAACAGAGAAGTCTCAAAGATTCTCTGGTCAACGCCCAAGAAGTCTGCTCGGATGGATTTCTTGGTTCGTGGACCAGTGTTGTTTTCTCTATCGGCACTGATATTCTATCTACTGACGCTTATCGCAGGGTTGGCAGGTCCAGTTTTCGTTCTAAGCGCACTACAATTATCTCTTCTAATCGCACTCTGGATTGCTGGTGCTTCCGTGTTCAATGGTCTGGCTGGATTGGCCTTGTCTCGCTTCCGATTTGGCATCAGCACTGAAAAACAGGCAGAATCGATTGCGATTCTTGGCACCTGCCCAAACTGCAAGGCAGTCTACAACTACCTACCTGATCACATAGTTGAAGGAAAGGCGATATGCCAGAACTGTCGTAGGTCGTTCCGGCTGGTGGCAGAAGGCCCTAGCGTCAGATAGCCAGAAACCAAGTTACTATCTTGTGTCCATGAATTCCTGTATGAGCCGCTCTACCAGACCATCTTCCGGTATGAATGGCAGTGTGATGTGGCCCCTGCCTTTCATCGCGTCATTCCATACAACCGCAGTCTCGACGGCATGGCCATTCTGCGCCCAAGCCCTGCGCGCCACACCGCCCATTACGTCCCATTCCACCGCAGACTTGATGATTTCATCAACTCTCTGCGTGCCATCGAGAACCAGTCCAAAGCCACCGTTGATAGCCTTTCCAGTTCCGACACCTCCACCATTGGACAGAACACAGAGTGTCATCCCACGTGCAGCATTTCCCGCCCAGCACTGATGTGCCATGTCGCTCATTACGTTGCTGCCGTCACGTATGTTCGACGTCTCTCTGAACGGCGAATCTGTTCCTCCTGTATCATGGTGATCGCGGCCAAGCATCACTGGACCAACCTTGCCTTCTCGCACCATCCTGTTGAATTCCAGCGCAATCTTAACCCTGCCGCCCGCATCTGAATAGAGAATCCTAGCCTGAGAGCCTACGACCAAGTTATGCTTCTCAGCATCGCGAATCCATGTATGATTGTCCCTGTCTTGTCCGCGTCGATTCGGGTCAATGCATCTCATCGCTGCTTTGTCGGTCGCTATCAAATCATCGTGTTTTCCGCTCAAGCAGACCCAACGGAACGGACCATAGCCATAGTCAAAACAGATTGGGCCCATAATGTCTTCCACATACGACGGGAAGATGAAGCCCTCCATGGTGTCCTTTCCGTTCTTGGCAATCGACATAACACCGGCATCAAAGACTGCTTTCATGAAGCTGTTGCCATAGTCCCAGAAGTGAGTGCCGCGCTTCGTCATCGTAAGAATGAGCTCGAATTGCTTGCGGAGCGAAGAGTCAACCAGCTGTCTGAATCGCTCACGGTCGCTCTTGAGTAGCTCTCTGCCTAGTTCGAACGTAACACCTTGTGGAGTGTATCCTCCACCGTAAGCGTCGTGGCAAGATGTCTGATCGGAAGCCAAGTCGATCGGGATTTTGTGGTCTACTACGTACTGCCAGAGATCCACGACATTGCCATAGTAACCAATGGATACTTGCTCCTTCTTCTTCCGATACTGGTCAACCCAGCTGAAGACCTCCTTTAGGTCAGCTGACCATTTGCTTAGCCAACCCTGCTCCTTTCTCGTGTCTATGCGGCTCTTGTCAACTTCAGCAATGACACCAATTCCGCCTGCAATCTCGACTGCCTTTGCTTGAGCGCCACTCATGCCACCCAAGCCCGAAGAGAGATAGACCCTGCCGCGAATGTCTTGGTTCTGAGAGATACCAAGATAGAGCCGGCCGGCATTCAACAACGTGATGTATGTTCCATGGACGATTCCCTGTGGACCAATATACATCCAACCGCCAGCTGTCATTTGTGCATAGTTTGCTACACCCAGCGCTGCAGCACGATGAAACCCTTCAGGAGTGTCGAACATACCAACCATCAGACCATTCGTCAAGATGGCCCGAGGAGCATTCCTGTGAGATGGGAACAGGCCAACAGGATGTCCAGAACTGACAACTAACGTCTGGTCTTCGGTCATTGCCTCCAAGTACTTCTTGATCAGTTGGAATTGCATCCAATTCTGACAAACCTGGCCGCTCTCACCGTAAGTCACGAGCTCATACGGATACAAGGCAACGTCGAAACTGACGTTGTTGTCCATCATCAGTTGTAGTGCCCTAGCCTCAAGAACGCCCTTGTATTCGTCGACCGGTTTGGCCTTGATGGCGCCTGCCGGACGGTAGCGATACCCGTAGATCCGCCCACGAGTCGTTAGCTCGCTCAAGAATTCGGGTGTCAGCTTGGCATGCAGATTCTGAGGCACGTACCTCAGCGCGTTCTTGACAGCTAACACTGTCTCCTGATTGCCCAGATTGAAACCCCTGTTCGGAGCTCTCCTGTACTTCGGGTCAAAGACAGGGTCTGGAGGGAGTTCAGACGATAGCTTGATCGTCATTGCCTTCGAGACATCAGTCTGCAAGAGAACCACGTCCTCACACTGAGTGCGTTATGCACAAGTGCAACATAAAGAAGTATGGTGACAGCCAAGCGCTGATCTTTCACAATATATCAGAAGCCATAGCCGCATCCCTATGAATATGAGATTCGAATTCTACGCTAGCCGAAACGTCTATCTCGAAGGAAAACCTGATTCCTACAACTGAGGATGTGAATATGGTTACTATCGCTAGCGTGCTGCTTGATGGCTTTACACATGAAGCCAAGCAAGTGAGAGTTGTCATTGAGGCCACACAGGGCGTCGACCCGAAGTTCCAAGCAAAGCAAGGAATGCGAACACTCGTGCAGCTATCAAACCACCTTGCACAGAGTCCGCAAATGGACTTGGCCGTTCTCCTCGGTGAGATTGCCAAGCCCGAACAAGCTCAAGCCATGGAGAAGAAACTGAATCGTGATTCTCTTCCAGATATCCTGAAGGTCTTCGACCAAGGCGTAGATTCAGTCAGCAAGTATGTCAAGAAACTAACAGACAAGGAAATCCTTGACCCCAAGGTGAAACCATTCTATGAGCAGGGCCCCCCAAAGAGATGGGTTGATTACCTGCAGGAGCTGACCACACATATGGCCATGCACAAGATGCAGCTGTGGATGTACTTGAAGTTGGCGGGCAAGCAGGTAGACATGATGACGTACTATGGCGTAAAGCACTAGGCCGTCAAAACCTGCGGCGGACATGCAAACTTGGCCATGATCAAGCAACGGGGTGCTTAGATACGCCGAAGAAGCCGGGTGCAAGTGATGAGGAGTATGTCTGCGGTGTTCTGACTGCAAAGATGCCGTCCCCAGAAGAAGCCGAAAGATTGGCACAGGCCATGAGTACTTGCCCATACTCTATTGCTGTTGGCACATCAGGAGACCAGTTTTACAATATTCTTGTTGTGCCTAGAACAAAGATGTGGTGGCTCGAGTATCCTCGAGACAAACCGGATATCATTGGCGCAATCAGCGTGGATATTGCCACGATTGACAATCTTGTGTCCGCAGTCAGGTTCAGACAGAAAGATGCCAGAATATCCAGAAAGGCACCATGTGGGGCCGACTGCGAAGACTGCGGCCTGAGGGTCCAGTTTCAATGCAGGGGTTGTCCCGCCACGACGCCCTATAGGTGAAGACGGAAAGCTCCGATGTCGGAACACTGGGAAAGTGGACAGCAGGAACCTTTCAGGATAGCAAACCATGTCAGGCTTGCATTGCTCAGAGCGCAACCAGTTTGCTGGTCTCTGGATTCCACCCAAGCTTCTTGGCTACCCTGAATGCTTGGCTGGATTCCTTATAGCGACCTAGGATCCAGAGTAGCAACCTCAGCTTGTTGTAGAGATCGGAATCGTTCGGGGAGGCATCTATTTCCCTCCGAACGCCTTCTTCTAGTCGCTCGTAGTCCTTCATATCGTGCAGCTGCTGCTCATATGCGGATTGCAGGACATTCTGGATATAGTCAACAGGCCTGCCAAGCACGTAGTCCATTAGCTCGCCCGGCAACGTCTTCGCGAATTGGCCGATGGCAGTCTTCGGAGTGTCAGTTGCTCTCCACAATTCTCCCTTAACCAGTCGCTGTTCATATCCGCCTTGCATGAACTCGAGAAGCTGCGACAACCCACTAGTGACTGAACTCCCTTCACCAAGGTTGTCCTTGCAGCAGGTCCATTCGAAGTATACAACCTCAGAACCAATCTTGTACAGACTCGAAGGAGTGGGCTCAACTACCTTGAGATCCTCTATCAAACTCCCTACTGAATAGCTCTCCCTCGTAGGCAGTTTCAGCTTATTGGTCCCTGTCATTGGCTAACACTATTTGTTCAACCACAAGATAAATTCTCTGAGCATGGACTATTCGCCCAAGACCGGAGGTAGTATGATGATTAGAATGGAAGAGACCATAGCATCCATTCAGGCAGCGGAACGTACAGCCTAACATACGTCAACAGGACAAGCGCTAAGACAGACGCCAGCACAACGCCCCAGTCCCGCTTTCTGAATCTGAGCCTGTCCATGTACGTGCGCTTCTTGGATGCACCGAATCCTCTGGACTCCATACTCTCCGCTATGGATAGAGCTCTCCTCATAGAGACTATGATCAATGGAACGATAATAGGCACGATGTTTCTTATTCGTCTGACAGGGTTGCCCCTATCAAGCTCCACTCCGCGAGCTTTCTGAGAGTCCATTATTGCATAAGCCTCCTGAGCTAGGGTCGGCACATATCTCATGGCCATGCTCATCGCGAATGCAAACTCGAATTTCACATGCATCTGGATGAGTGCCTGTGAAAGTTGATCGGGATGCACCGTTAAGAAGAAGACCGAGATTGATGTCATCAGGGCAATCAAGCGAATTGTCAGCGCAATTGAGCGAGAGAATGGGTTAGTCACTGGAGATAGCAGAGTATTGAAGACAATCACGAATACGAGCAGGATTGAGAGCCCTTTCATGCTTCTGGCCCACCGCTTCATTGACCTGGCCAATGCAATCAAAGGAAGCACGCAGAAGAAGACTATCAAGAGGGGCAAGATATCAGTAAAGAGTACGGATATTACAGCGCAAACGATTGAGAGAAACAGCTTGGACCTCGGATCAAGACTGTGTATTGGTGAGTCTCTGCGGGTGTACTGAAAGACCTCTAAAAACCCAAGGAGACTCACTTTCGCCTACCTCCTAGTATACTTACGATTGTGTCCTCAACCTCTGACAATGAAGTAAGACGTTCGGATATGTCAGGAAAAGCACGTTTCAATGCTCTTGCGGCCTGTGTCATCTGTGGATAAGTGAGAGAGCATAGATCGATTGCTCTTTCATTGCTAAGCACCGAACTCGTCGGGCCATCGGCAATTATCTTGCCGTCTGCCATCGCAATGGTCCGTGGGAAGTTCTCGACAATAAACTCTATGTCATGCGTGACTACAATCACAGTGCGCCCTGCCTTGTTGAGATCCATGAGAAGCTCAGCCAGTCGTTCCTTCTGTCCTGCATCTTGTCCTATAGTTGGTTCATCGAGAGCCAAGACACGTGGCTCGACTGCCAGCACTGACGCCAACGCCACGCGTTTCCTTTCACCACCAGACAGATCAAACGGAGAGCGTTCGGAGAGACCACTGAGCCCAAGACCTTCCATGGTCTTTGAACAACGCTCTTCAACCTCTTCGTCGGTGAACCCGAGGTTTCTAAGACCGAATGCTATCTCTGTGTGAACGGAATCCAGAAAGAGCTGATAGTCAGGCGACTGAAAGACAAGCCCTACGACTCTCGCCATCTGTGCCACAGAAAGCCTGCTCGTGTCTCGGCCATCTAGAAACACTTTGCCCTTCTGCGGTCGAAGCAAGCCGTTTAGATGCTTCATCAATGTGGTCTTTCCCGCGCCATTTGCGCCCATGATTGCGACCCTTTCCCCATCATCAATCTGTAAGGAGACCCCTCTGAGTGCAGTATAGATTCCTTCGTAGCTGAAGTGAACGTCGTCAAGCATTATCATGGCTATCGAGCCTCCGCCACTGCAGCTGCAAGCTCTTCACCTGTAAGAGGAACCCAAGGCAGTTGCACGCCCCGAGACGCTAGCCGCTTGTACACCTGAGTAGCCTTGGGAATGCCGACACCGATCTCCTGACAGAGATTCATGATTAGAATATCCCGAGGAGGACCATCAGCGACAATCGATCCCTTATCCATCAGAATCATTCTTGTCGCATCCTTTGACACAAGATCCAACCGATGCTCAACAAGGACGATGGTCATTCCCTGTCTATTCAGTTCAGCGACCAAGCCCAAAATGAGTTCGGCGCTCTTGGGGTCCAGATTCGACGTAGGCTCATCAGCAACGAGGACTTTGGGATTCAGCGCTAGAACTGCCGCCAACGCCACCCTCTGCTGCTCGCCCCCAGACATTTCATGAGGGTGCTTACGACGAAGACCCTCAAGGTCTAGACGGGCAATCAGTTCTTCGACCCTCTGCCTGATTTCGTCTGCTTCGACTCCCAGGTTTTCGGGCCCAAAAGCGAGTTCTCTCTCTACGTTCAAGGTGACAAGCTGATTGACCGGATCTTGAAAGACCAGGCCTACCACATTTGCAAGCTGTGAGACCTCATTCTCCCTTGTGTCTTTCGAATCGACAAATACGTGCCCTCCGATGTAACCACGATGGAAGTGCGGAACTAATCCATTTATCGCTCTGCAAAGCGTTGTCTTTCCGCAGCCTGACGGACCAGTGACAACTACATATTCGCCCGGGTTAATCCTTAGGCTGATGCGCTTCAGAGCCAAAGAGTCTGCCCCGAGGTACTTGAAGCTGAAGTCGACAAACTCTACTAGAGCCATTGACATCCGGACTCCTCAGGGCTCCAGTTCCTTGACGGGAGCCTTGCCTTTGCCTATTGCCTCCCTAACGAGCTCTACTGACCTTGTGAGGGCTCTATCGCAGCTCTTCTTGCCATTTGCCCCTGCTGCATTCGGATGCCCGCCGCCCACGCCGCCAATCAGCTCGCCCAAACGCTCCATCACGTCGGTCCCTAGGTTGACGTGCGTCCGCTGGTAGAATTCATTCGTGCTGCGAGAACTTATTCTGACCACATCCTTCGAAGGAGTTCCGCCCACGATTGCCACGTCTGCTCCCAAATCAATGAGAGCACGACAGGCACTTGCTTCGAAGGCGCTAACCCGCGAAGTGACGACAAGCCAGCCGTCTAGTAGGTACATCTCCGACCTTGCAGCAGCTTTCAGTCTCGCAATCCTCTCAGAACGGTCGGGTTTCGTAACAAGAGCGTCGACGCATGCTTGGTAGTCTGCTCCGGCTTTAACAAGTCTGATTGCAGTGGACAGAGTATCGGTCGTGGTGTAGAAGAACCGTCTCGTGTCGAACAGAATTCCTGCAAGCAAAAGACTTGCCGTGGTCTTACTGAAGGACAGCCCAAAATCATCGAACACATCGATTACTATCTCACAGGTTGATGATTTGTTGCTCTTGACTATGAGATGCCCTGCTATCTCATTGGCCTCGGGGCTAGGTTCATGATGGTCGATGAGGATGGTCCTAGACGGGTCGCTCCTGAATGACTGCAGGGCTTCGCCAAGCTGGAATCTATTGTTTGTATCAACAATGACGACGAGTTCATGATTGCCATCTATGGTTCTCGAGATCATTGTTCCGGGCAAGAAGGTTTCCAGAACCTGTGCAGCGAGACGACTGACATCATCACATACTAGACTGATGCTCCCCCTTTCGTTGACCAGCCTGTATAGCTCCGCGACTGCGGCCATGGAACAGACCGCATCAGGGTCTGCATTTTGATGACCAAGAACTAGCATGCTCGACGATTTCTCAAGAAGGGCTCTTATGCTCAAGCTCCCTTCATCTCCATCAGACGCTTTTCGAGCCAGGCAGAAGCCTGTTTGGTCGCCTCATCGACAAGACGATCGAGCGAGTGCCCAGTGTCGTAACTCTGCGAGATGTCTATTTGAATGTCCATGTCAAGCTGGCTTCCATCTGAAGATAGCTCCATCGTGCAGACGACAGACATATCGGAGATGCTCTTCCTCGGTACTTTTCCGAGCAGGAATCTGCTGATCTCGGACTCGCATTCCTCTGCTAGTTTCTCGACATCCGAGTCTGTAAGACTCGGCAGTCCGATGGAGACAGTCGGATTCATCTCTCTCACTGAAGCCTTAGATTCTGTTTGCCCAATTCCACTTGTAGCTCATCATGGAGTTCCTTAATCTTCGTAGCTTGGGTTTCGAGTTTCTTCGACAAGACGGTGAGACTTCTTTCCTTATCCTGCTTCTCATTCTCCATTTCTTCGACAATCTTAGGTTTCTCAACCTTGAACATTACCTGTCCTACAGCCTTGTATGTAATGACATCTTCCGGTTGCTTGCTCAACTCCTCTAGGGTCCTCTTCAGTTCGCCTATCTGAGCCTCCCACAACCTTGCAGTTGCCAGCCAGTTCTCGTGTTCTTCTACCATCTTCCGATATCGCTCATATTTCTGTTCAAGAGCCGGGGGCAGCCTCTGTGCCATAGTATCACCACTCCAGAAAAGACACTAGTCTATCTCGGATGCGAGGCTGGGCTCGGAACTTAAGCGTTTTCCCCTGTGAGCTACACGCCACACTCAGTGAAGACCATCATGACTCCTGCTCAACGGATTCAAGAGCTCTCTTGGAACCGGAGACCCAAGCCAAGTATGAGTTCATTGCGGCCCGCAGAGCAGTCAGGTCCTCTGCAGTGATCTTGATGATTAGTTTCGTACCTTCAGCACTCACTTGCGTTGTCGAACGCTCGGAAGGGACTGAGTCAGTCTCAGGCTCTAGAGCACATCTAATGGTCTCCGCCATCTGAGCCGATTCCAAATCAATTTCGAGAACTGCGTGACCACCGAGCATCCTAAGACTCATTGGAGACGAGCCTCCTGACAGAAAGGACTCGGATTCTAGGTCCGATTTCCACTCCATCGTATGCATGATGATGAGTCCAAATAAGTCTGCCCTGAGGAAGGTCTACAAATCTCATGATGGCCCGGTTGACGCCCTGCTCTCCCACTGGAACCACGTTTTCGGACACCTTCAATGGCACCTCCAACAGGGACGACATCATCTCTGCCACCTGCTTGGTTTGGACACTGGGTGAACTTCCGATGACGATTTCAAGAAGTCCATTAATGCGAGGACCTTGTGATGGCTGTATCTCGCGTCGCAGCTGTACACTTTCCAGCAAAGCTGACAGTTGGATGGTCCCTTCTCCCGAGATTATTCTCAGTTCGTGAGGATTTCCTTTCAAAATCGTGACCATGAGAACAGCTTTGGCTCCGGACTGGTTGATCCTCGCGACGAGCTCCCCAGAGCTCATTCCGCCGCGATTGAACCTCTCACTGTTCGGAAGGACAGACATGAGATCGTGCGTGAATGAACGCACACGATTTGAAGTCCTTCGTGAGGTGGTAATGAGTACTGAGGGCACACGAGGTCCCCCTGGACTAGCCGGGCTTCATGGAACGATTACTCAGTCTTCTCCTCGCTTTGGAGAGCGAGGAAGTCTCCGGAAACTCTCTGGGACACTGCACGGAGAGCCGCCTTACCTGCCTCAGTATATGGGACATAGGCGCCACCGGCAAAAAGGAGACCGCACTTGCTGCATCGCCACAGGCCAGCTGCCTCTCGTTTCAGGGCTCTTGTCGCGCATGACGGACAACGATGCGGCTCATGTCGCTTGTTATCGATGTCGAGAACTCTGCGACGAAGTTTGGCACCGTATCTAGCTCCGAATCTGCCTGTGCTGTGCACTTTCTTGGTACGTGGCAACTTACTGCTCTCCTAGATACATGCGAGCATACCCAGAATCGATTCCCCAAAGGGGTAGCCGGGTTTGGGTCTCGCGGGTTGGTTCCTCTTATTAGCATATCTATCTATCAAAGCATTACACGAGTGCTGCATCCATCGCAGCACCCGTACAGCATCTAACGTGGCTTCTTTGACTTCACTGCGTCCTCTGTAATCTTCCTGATGTCCTTCGATCGTTCGAGCGCAATGTCAATAGCCGCCTCGATTTCCTTCACAGAGATTGGACCAGAGCCTCCGCCCTTCTGCATGGCTGTTAGGTTATCATTCTGGTCGACGGATATTGTGAGTCTGCAGTCCTGAACGAACTCTTCCTTGAGCACCGGGTCGACTATAAGATTCTGGCCGATTTTGACGATAGTGCATTCCACGGCCAGATTCTTGATTGGAATCGGAATCAGCTTCCCTGTCGGTACAACTTCCTTGTCTTCGACCTTCATCTCAGGGAATCGCGTAGTCATCACTGCTACATTAGAGGCGATAGATGAAGCATCGATTAGGTTGCCATCATGCTCAAGTGGATAGATGTCTACAAAGACCATGTAGACCTTCTTGCCGGACTCGATGCACAAAGCCTTGGCATCCACTGTCTCAGACTCTCGGACACCCCTGTCGACCACTCTGGCCAGCTCTATTGCGTCCTCCTTCGGAGGCCCGACCTCGAAAAGAGGTGATGCGATGGGCGCCATCTCTGCAGAAATCATTGTGACACCCTCATCTGGAGTGTCCGGGAATGGCTCGCCGACCAATACCTTAACGCCAGCAATGACGCTTGTATCACCAAGCTTTACGATAGCTGAACCATCAGCCTTTGCTGGAACCACATCAACTTGGATATCAATGGGCCTGTACTGGTCAAAGGCTCTTCCGTCGATCCTCTCTCCCTTCTTGAGAAGCTCCATGATGTAGTTGCGGTCAATATGGCTGATTACCTCGGCACTGAAGTCTCCCATTTATCGTTCATCCTCCTCATCATAGTCAGACTCGCCGATATCGGCCTCAAGGTTGTCCTCGTATTCTGATCCACCCTCATCTTCTTCCTCTTCTTCATCGGAACCCTCAGGTGCCCTTTTCGCATATGCCCGCTTGAGGGCGTCTTTCTGGAGCTCGTGGATGTACTTGCAGGCGTTTATGCCCATTTGCATCGCTTCCAAGAACTCCTCGCGCGTGAAGTAGCCGTCTTGTTGTAGAAGGGTCAACTCTTCCGTACGTGGGAGAATCGCAATCGGCACGTCACCCTGACCGTACTTGTCCTCTTCGTCGCCTAGGTCCACAATCAGCTTGCCATCAGCTTTGCCAACTGCTACCGCCGGAACCAAACTACGCATAGGGATGCCTGCGTCTGCCAATGCGAGAGAAGCTGCAGTGATTGAAGCACAGCGAGTGCCTCCGTCTGCTTGGATTACCTGTATGAAGACATCTATGACTGTCTTAGGAAATTCTTCCAAGAACAAGGCGGGTTCCAACGCATTTGCCACAACCATTGAGATCTCACGCTCTCGACGCGAGGGAGCAGCCTTCTTTCTATCGGGAACCGAAAACGTCGCCATCCTGTACACACATCTTAGGAATGCCCTGTCGCCCAGGGTGAGATGTCGAGGATGGAGCTCTCGCGGACCGTAGACAGCCGCTAAGATGTAGGTCTTGCCTTGTCTTATCGAAGCTGACCCATCTGCGGTTTTCAACACACCACACTGAAGCTCAATCGGCCTCAGTTCATCGAATCTACGACCATCTAACCTCAGACCTTCAGGTGTGATAAGAAAGTCTGGTCTTGTTTCTGGACTCATTCTTAGTTCGAATCCTCCTTTTCACTATCAATCGTCTCGTTTGCGACTCGCGCACCTTGAGACCCTTTCAGCTTGACCGTCTCTTCTTGGAGCATGACGTTGATTCTATCAGTCAGTTTTGACGTGTGGGCCTGTTCTTCTATCATCTTGAACGCCTTTACGGCGAGACGTTGGGTCGGAATGTCTGGGGCCCGAATCCAGATCCGACCGTTCTGTCCAACTGCGGTCTGGATGTGCAGCAAGTCCTTGATCATGTTTATCATCGAACCTCTTCTTCCGATAATCCGAGGTATCTTTGCAGGACTGACTTCAAGTATCATCCCTTCGGTGAGCTTCCTGAACCCCCTGCCCTTCATGGAGAGAAACGGTCCGCTGTTCCTGTCGAATGTTATGACCTCTGCAGATATGACATCGCCTATGTCCATGTAGTGCGAGATGTCCTCATCATACGGACGCCGGAGCGCGTTATTAGCATGGAGAGACGCCTCATATGGACCACCAATGTCAACCTTCCAATTATTGCCGGCTACTTGCGTTATTGTTCCGATGACGAAGTCACCCTCTCTCGGAATGTAGACGCCCTCGAGTGGAACCACTTTCACCGTATTTCCTCGTAGTTCTGCGAGACCAACCAATGCCGAGTATATCTTACCATCGGCTTCGGAGTAAGTCCCTGTCGTGGCACGATATCTTCCTTCGGCCAACAGCTGTCCTGGGACCACTATCTCCCTTTTCTGAAAGAATATGCCTGCCAATGTGTTCTCATTCCCTCATTCTTTACTTGTGTGTAGATGATCTTGATTGCATGGTTAGGACCGAGGTTTACCTCTCCACCTCAATCCGAATCTGTCCCTTTGACAGCTTGTTCAGTTCATCGTAGAGCGTCTGTCTCTGCGACGCGGGTATCTCGACAAGTCCAGACCACGAGCCATCACGCTCCCAGGCATCCGATTTGATCACGCCAACATTCGCCACCATGCTGTACCCCTTTCCAGTATAGGCCGCAGGTATCGTAATCCTGATTTTGACACTCTCAAAGGAAATCGGAATGATTACAAGTAGTGCCTTGACAACGCTGGGGATTTGCTCATCAACCTTAATGAACGGGTCAACCCTGACCTTGGCTTCCTGCATTGCTTGGCGAATCCTGTCTGGAGGATGCGGGTGCCCTGTCTGTGGGTTGATAGCGCGTTTCGCGATGCTAGCAATGATCGTTTCGGTTTTCTCATTCACGAGCTGCGTTCGTTGCTCCGCCGTGAGTTTGAATTGTCCATGCTTGATTATGTTGGGAGCGATTTCGAATATCTCGGTCGTCCCGAAGGTGTCTTTCACGAGATCCATTGAAGCGTGACCACCTCGCTTGGCATCCTCATAGACATCATAGGACTTCAGGATGTCCTCAAGGGGCACGTCCTCACCACGTCTGTACCTGAAAGCCAATTCCGGATCCACGAGTATCTCAAACCGAAGATGGCCCTTCTGCCAGCCTATGATTACGGAATCAAGCTTTACCCACTTCTCGCCCGCCTTAGTGCCCGAACCCATCAACTTGCTGCCAGCTCCTTACGGTTTCTTCTCTGGTTTCGCGGGCATCAAGAGACTATCGATCTCTGACCGCGAAAGCCTGCGAAATCTGCCGTCACTGACCGCTATTCTTGCTATCTCGACGTTCTCTGAGGTCAGCTCTGTATCGCTGGCCTGTCGAAGAGCATCAATAGCCAGAGTAGTTGCCTGGGGCAGCTTCAACTTGCGCTTGTACTGTTTCTCAAGATACTCTCCTGCCCGAGTGCTTCCGCGTCCGATTACTGCGGCGAGAAAACCAAAGTAGGTTCCTACCGGGTCTGTGACGAAGAGATGAGGTTGGCTATCGGCATCAACTGATGCAATAATCATTGCCACGCCAAAGGGACGACCCCTCGCATCCAGAGTGAACTGTGACTTGATATCGCATATGTGTTCGGCCAATGCCTCGGCGGGGATAGGTTCGTCGTAAGTAATCCAATACGACTGCGCCTTGATTCTTGCTTCCTCAAGCAGCCGCCGTGCATCAGCCATGAAGCCGGACGTTGCCACTCCAATGTGGTCGTCCACTTTGGATATCTTCTCTACACTCTCAGACTCCTGCAGTGGCATCATCTTCTTCTCTGCAAGAAGGACCACGCCCTCGTTGACAAGAATGCCGATGGATGTCGCGCCTTGCTCGACAGCTTTCTTTGCATATTCTGCGGCGAATATACGGCCGTCCGGGCTGAATATGCTTGTGCTCATATCGTAGCCTGCGCCGCTGATACCAAACATGACAATATCCTCCAAGTAATGCTCGCAACGAATTCCGCGAAGTCACGAGCTCAGAACCAGCCGATGAGGCCGGCCAGTTCAGACGCGTTCAATGCGGCCAGCGTTCTCGAGTTCTGTCACTGGACTAAGGAGGCCTCTCTATTACGGCACATAAAGTTTGCCATTAAGAGCTTGTCTTCTAGATGACAGAGAAACAACCTGTCCTTCAGGACGTGACATCCTGATCAGTCTTGCAGCAAGTACAGGTAGACAACGAAGGCCAAGGAAAGAATCAAGCTAGCTCCGCTTATGCTAGCACCAAACATGGCCCACGACACTATCGTGACCAAGACAATCGTCGTGACAACCTCGGTCCATCCTGCTCTTATCTCAGTAAGACCAAGCCTGAGATTCACTACGGTTACTGTGATGAAGACAAAGAACCCAAACATCGCAAGAATCTCAAGGACCACGGATATGTATGGATTGATGGAATTCAGGTAAGAAACCGGGCTTACCAGTCCAGGAGCTGACCACGCCCAGAGTGCGATAGCGAGAATAAGGAAGACTACAGCAAGAATCACCGATACCACTGTGGATCGTACAACCTCGCGGCGCTCTGGAACCTCATCGCTCACAGCCGTTCTCACCGACCTTGGCGCCGGAGAGCCCTCGTATCTTACTTAAACATACCGCCAAGAATGTGCCTAGACAGAGCAAGTCTGGCGTTCGGACACGAGTTCGTTCAATGCGCATGATTGGCATCAGGCCCGTCTGGAGTCGGCGGGGATATCGTCTTCTTCAAGTCCTGAGACCTGGATGGGACTCCAACTTGCTTCACCCGCTCTCGAATCCTCTTGATCTGCATCGCTATGACATATGACAATGCCGCGATGATTCCCGCAATCGCGCTCGGCGATGCCCTGACTGCGAATGACACAACGAGTCCAACCACTTCTGACAGCACAGCTATGCAGAATACTCCCACCACAACACCCCTCACAGAATGGACAACCTCGTTTGACGCCGCGGCAGGTGCAACCATTATGGCATATACAAGAATGGCCCCAACAGCTTTGGTAGCAAGAGCAATGGCGAGGGCTGAAGTTATGAGCATCAAGTAGTGATACAAGCGTGCATTCAGTCCATGTGCAAGAGAGCCCTCCATGTCAACGCTGACATAGACGAACTCCTTGTTGAACATCATCGTGATCAGCAGAAGAAGCAAGGCGGTTCCTGCTAACATGATAATGTCGAAGGTGTTCAGCAGTAAGATATCGCCTATGAGATAGCCCCAAATTTGCGGAACCTGAGTTGGCGGAATATAGTACATCAGGAACACGGCAATGCTCATTGATAATGCGAAGGATACGCCGACTGCAACCTCCATTTTCTCCGTTATTCCAGATTCGCCAGCGTAGCCCGTTACCAAGGCCACAAAGACGCTAAAGACAAGCGCTCCAAGTATCGGGTCGAACCAAGGGGCTATTCCTGTGTACTGCAGGAACAAACCCAGAGCTGCACCGCCTAGAGCTGCATGAGCAACACCTGAGGTCATGAACGAGAGCCCTCGGAACACAAGAAATGTGCCGCTAGTCGAGGACACGATGGCGATTAGTATTGCACCAACGAGCGCGCGCTGCAGAAACGGCGTCGTTAAGATGAGTTGAATGATATCAATCATGACGATCAAATCCCAGATCCTTCATAACACAGTACTTGTGCCCACCATACTCTACTATCCTCGCCGTTGGTCCGTAGACGCGAGCAACAATCTCTGGGTCCATGATACTACATGGCTCGCCGATTCCTTCGACGGTTCCCTTGAGAAGAAGAACATTCTCGACCATCGTATGGACCGGATTCAGGTCGTGCGTGACGATTACAATGCTGACTTCATTATTCTCATGATACTCGCTCAGAGCTTTCACAATTAGATCCTGACTCTCTATATCGGTGCCTGTAAGAGGTTCATCAAGCATGAGTATCTCTCCCTCTCCAGCCAATGCTCTCGCAACCAGAACCCTTTGGCGTTGACCACCAGACAATTCAGGAAAAGGATGGTTCCACATGTCAAGCATGTCAACCTGTTCAAGTGCAGTCTTCGCGACCTCGACGTCATGACTGGAGGCAAGCCTTGGAGGTAGCTTCTTCAACAGTCGGCCCATGAGCACGATATCCTTCACTTTCATAGGCACAGTGAGACCAATCCGATCTCGCTGGGGCACATATCGTACGAGTCTTCGTATCTTGGCCTTATCACGTTGAGAGTCATAGCCGAGAACTCTTATGTAACCCTTCATGGGCTTCATCATGCCCAGTGCTGTCTTGAGGAGGGTGCTCTTCCCCGATCCATTCGGCCCAATGATAGCAGTAAATGATGGAGCTTTCACTTTGAACGTGACATCATGCAATGCTACCTCGCCGTTCGGATACCTGACCATCAGGTCTGCAGCATCGAATAGATACCGGGGTTCCATATCATTGTGCTCCCACAAGACTGACCTGAACGCGAATCACCTGCCTTTGGGTCCTGAGCCTATTCAGGAATTCCCTCACGCCGCTCGCCGCTCCCTTGACCAGCATCACTTCAACACAACCGCCATCGGTCGCATGAGCATGCATGACCGCAGCTACCATTCGGCTGTAGTCGTGCTGCACTTGGTCACACTGGTCGTTCTTTCCTCTTTCCGAGTATATGACCGTGAAGACTGCCGTGATGTCACCTGAAGCCAATTCCAGCGTCCTCTGTTCGGCGATAAGTGACTGCAGTGCGTGTCGGACCACTTCGGACCTGCTGGAAAAACCTCCATCGGTCTGCATCTTCTCAAGTTCGTTCAAATCAGAATCAGGCATTGAGACTGCTACTATTGCCATCTTGGTCGCCCGCACTACGGTTGACGAGTCTGCCTCGATGCAACACGAGGATGCATCTTGCCTTCTGTCGGAACCCTTAAGAATATTAGCATTCCATGAAATGTTAATATCACACAGGAGGAGTAGAGACCAGTGGCCAGAAAGAGAGCTGTGATTGCTGTTGTGTCAGCGATACTTCTGACACTCTATCCACTGGCAGCACCTGCTTCACCCTCAAATCGCAGCTCTAACGTTCTGAGAGTTGCTGGATCCATTGCCCCCCTTGCAGGGATTGCGCAGCAGGTTGGGGGAGATTACGTGAATGCATCCACCTTGTTCCCTGAAGGATTGGATCCCCATGCATCTCAGTTGCCGCAGGATGTTGTCAATGCTGCAAATGCGGCGGACCTGCTCGTTCTTACAGGCCACTTCCCATGGGAAACGGACTTGATTAATCAAACCGGCAAACCATTCGTAAGCCTAGAGGACAGCAGTGCGATTGCACGATACGAAGACTATGGAGCAACATTGTCGGCCATGCCGGGAACGGGAGAAGGCAACCAGACGTCCCAAGAGGAACAGAATGCGAACCCTCACGGATATTGGTTGTTACCGCGTAATGCTATTGCTATAGCGAATGCCACACGCGCAGCCCTTGGCATGCTCAATTTCACGATGTCCAGTATCTGGAACGCTAACTTCAGAGGATTCGTTGGTGACGTACAGGGATTCGAAGACCTAGTGGCCGTTCGAAACTCACAATATCATTTCTCAAGCATGCGGGCAATAGTGGTCGCTGCAGAGGAGGCCTATGTGGCGGAGACATTCGGAATCATTTGTGATGCGGTCCTACAGGTTGAGAACGTATTCATCTCCCCCGGTGAACTTCTAACGGTCCAAGACGCACTCAGAAACGGCACTATCCAATTGATTCTGGGTTCTGACGTCTCCCGACTCGAGACTGGTGGGGAGTTCGCTTACCAGTTGGTCCAAGACTACGGAGGGACACTGATTTGGTGGAATACCGTGTCATTCTCGGGGTTCGCAGACTATGTGGCAATGATGTCTTACAACCTCGGCGTATTGGTGTCCGCCCTTGAGCATGGAGCAGCCTCCAACTCAAGCGGTGTAACAAATCTCGTTCTAATCATGATGTCCGGTCTACTGTCCGTCGTTGCGATAATTGAGACCGCCGTTCTTATTCAGCGCGCGAAGCATGAGTAGTTGACAGCCATGAGAAAAGGGGATTCATCCATCATACATGCAGATCTGTTCCTAGCCGCATGTTGTATACTTCGAACTCAAGTTCTGTGAGTTCGTCTTGTAGCACTTTGTATTTCCTTTCGAATTCCTCTGCCCCAATCGTGCCAGCCCTCTTTTCGCGCACCAGAGCCTTTAGCGCCCTCTGTCGTTCCTTGATCTTCTTCTTGAGGTCCTCCCACTCTTCCCGATTCTCAGACAGCTTCTCGCCCCAGCTTTCGCTTGAACTGGACTCTTGGTCCAACTTGTGCACTGCATCGTCGAGCGATTTCTTGATCTTGCCGGGGTCTCGCTCCTTTTCAGAAACGTGTCGGCTCATACAACTCACTGCCAATGACTGGCTTGAGAATCGGATGATATATGCATTCGGATGGAGTTGTCTGTCCTCGATGGCAAGTGCGGTCTCTGAATGCAGCTAGCCGATTATCAACCACAAGAACGGAATCACCGGGAGAAGCAAGAGCGTGCCAACAGTAACAACTGTCGCCGTCAGCTCGGAATCTAGGTTCAGACCTGCCGCGTAGACGACTGTCGTTACCGCCGAAGGCATCATGGCCTCTAGGATGAGAACCTTCGTCGTGATCTCCGACAAACCAATGAATAACAAGACCGCGACAATGATTGCAGGTACGATAAGCTGGCGAACAAGTATCGCATCCAATGCAGTGCGTGCATCCACCAAGGAGAAACGATGGCCGACACTGATACCCACTTCAAGCAGTGCCAGATAAGTGGTCAGTGTGCCACTCAGAGAGAGACCTGATGCCAGTACGGTGGGTAGCACTATGCCGAAGGTCATGAGTACAACTGCAAGAAACACAGCCAACAGGGGTGGAAACAAGAGAACCGAGCGGGCGGCGGATCTCCAGCTGGACTTCTTGCCGCCGTATGCAGAACCTATTACGGGACCGATAAGGGCCAGCAGTGTAACCTGGACGACAGAGAACAGCGCCACAATCGGAATACCCTCGGGTCCAATGAGAATCAGAACCAGAGGAATGGGCAAGAAAATGCTGTTAATATATGCAGCAGAAAGCAGCAGAGCACCTTGTGCCCTGCGTTCGAGTTTCGACTTCCTGAGTCTTAGGAGCATTATCCCTGCGCCAAGCAAGTGAGCAAGTACTGCTAACCCAATTATCGCAAAGAATTCAGCAAGAATCTGACCAGAGACATTCAGGAGTGTGTAGAGTACTAGGAGGGGCAGAAGGAGATTGATGAGAAGAGAGTTGAGAAGCTTGCCGAATGTGAAGACTTTCTGTGACACCCTGCTCAGCAGGTATCCTGCCAAGATTAGGAAATAGAACAAGCCAAACCTGAACAAAAGGTCTTGGATGATTTGCACGGTGTCACGCCGGTCCGAAGGCGGCCAGAGTCATGAAATAAGGTGTCGGATACGGACATGCTGTTGCGCAGCCTTGGTTGCCATCTCATAAGAACGATATGGCCCTCGGCAACCTTTTGTATAGGCCTCATTCTGAATAGAATCGAGCGAACTCAAAAATCGAAGATTCGCGAATTAGGGATGTGATCGAGGTGGCGACGAAGGAAGAGGTTCTGCAGGCAATGCACAAGATGGCCAGTAAGACTGAAGATCCAAAGACACGCAAGCACTTCGAAGGCTTTGATAAAACCCTTCTAATGAGCTTCGAGGACATAGGACTCAATGTGTCGATGGTTTTCCAGAACGGACAGGCATCGGTGATGGAAGGGTCCACAGAGAACCCCGACTTGATAGTTACCACGGACAGTGAGACCATACTTGGAATCCTGAATGGCACGGTGTCGGCCACACGTGCGGCTATGGGAGGCCGAATCAAGACAAAGGGCCCAGTGAGAGATCTCATGAAGCTTCAGCGTCTGATGAAAGCTTAGGGTACCAGCCCAAGCTCCTTGAAGGCTTCACTGCTTGGTCTGCCCGTCTTTCTGTCCCACCTTCGATAGGCATAGTAGTCTTTTAGCTGCATCTGAATATCTGGTACAAAGTCGTCAGTTGCACTGTCAGGGAGAGGTTTCAGTAGCCTTGCCGGCAGTATATCATCCGCGGGCTTCAAACCGCACTTCAGATTGAACAACCGCTTGATAGCCACACTGCGAGCACCAAGGGTCAACATGTCATTGATGGTCAGAGTGCTCCCTGTGGCCATGCGAACCAGGTCGACAATCGTTTGGAGTGGAAGTATCGCAAAGTGGCAGATCACTAGTGAATCGAAGAATGCTCTGTAGTCTTGAGCCCTTGCGGCTATCGCACCCTTGCCCTCATTGTCGAGCCTGTCTCCGCTGTTTATTCCCAGCTCTCTCACATCAGCGCCCATGTCCACGCTGTACATATCGCCCTCTAGGTGCGTGGCGCCACGAGCTGCTACAGCATAGATTGTCGCCATCCCGGAGAATGCGCGAGGGTCATGATTCGGAACCTCCAGCCCCTTTACATGAAGGACTTGGTCGCTGGCACCTAGAGAATCGCCAAGACGCTTGGACCCTTCTGCCAGCAGATTCCCTTGTCCCTGGCGTAGGGCGATGGCGTAGATCATGTCAGCCATCTTGTCACTGTCGCCCCAATCCAAGTCTATGTCCAAAACACCGGTCTCACGCAGGTACATTGACAGTGCTAAGGTACTGCCGCAAGATATTGTATCCATGCCAAGCTGATTGCAGAGCCTATTCATTCTGGCTACTTGTCTGATGTCGGTATTCATGACATTGGTTCCGAAAGCCGCAATTGTCTGATACTCGGGCCCGGCGATGTCTTCGAGACCCATCTCGGGAATCGAAACCTTGCGACCGCAACCAATGGGACACGAGTGACAAGCAATCCTGCCCGTCAAGATTGATGCCATGGCCTTGGCATTGAGAGATGAGATGTCGAAGGAGGTTTCTTGAAAGTACTTGATGGGCATATCATTGAATTCCATGCCTATGTCCACGTAGACTGCGGTGCCTGAGTCTCTGAGTGGCGCCATGAGTTCACCCAGAGTCTGAGAGGATTTCTGAGCTAAAGCCTTGAAACCACTAGGGTCTGCCAGCGGAACCTCATTTCTGCCTCGAACTGCAATCGCCTTGAGTAGCTTTGAACCCATGACTGCTCCGAGGCCGCATCTTGCTGCCGACCTCTCGTCGTTCATAATGCTTGCAAACCTGACCTTGTTCTCTCCTGCAGGACCAATGCAGGCCACCTGCACTCTTCCAAGGTCTTTCTTGATTCTCTCTTGAGCAGTGTCAGTAGTCATACCCCAAAGGTGCTCCCCGGGAACCAGAGTTGGAGATCCGTCATCGATGAAGAGGATAGTGGGTTTTTTGGCTCGCCCCTTGATGAGTATCCCGTCGTAACCTGAAAATCTAAGGTTCGCCCCAAAGTGGCCACCTGAGTTTGATTCGCCCCAGAACCCTGTTAGTGGAGATCGTGCACATACAACGTGACGACCGCTGCAGGGAGCCATTGT
>PRDJ01000056.1 GCA_003345555.1 Candidatus Thorarchaeota archaeon | reverse complement strand
TCTGGTGAAGTCACTTGTGGACAATCTTGTGATGCCCCTTGTATCGTTGGTCATGCCTGGTGTCGACTGGACAACTATAGCATTTGGCCAATTCCTAGTGGGCAAATTCATAGGTGACCTGATCACCTTCATCATAATCGCCTTCGTGATATTCATCTTGATCAAAATCACTACAAGAATAGGAATCAAATAGGCAGGCCGCCCATGACTTGGGCTACGAACAACTCTATTCGGAATCGCTTCGGCTGGCCTCGGGCGTTTCACCAGAAGCTAGCCGAAGCGAAGAATCCGGCTGCCTCTTCCTTGTCTGAGCATCAGTCATCATAGGCTGGGCAATCCCGGATTGCCGACGAATGGAGATTGAGTGATATTTCGTGCTTTGTCTAAACGGAAATGACGACCTTCTCTGCCTTCTTTCCGCTCATATACTCGATATCGATTCGGCCCACGTTGACACGCGCAATTGACTTCGCCGTAATCTGTTTCTGGATGACTGATGATGGGTCATTGTCCAGAGCGCGTATCATGATTATGAGAGCGTGCTCCTTCTCCTTAGGATCTTCCACGAAGGTAACCCTGCCTCTGAAATGAACGGTGGCATAGAGGTGGTCACATGCCCCTTGAACATAGCCATTATCGACTAGAGCTTGACCCCAGACGACGTTATTGGCAGAGAGAATCTCAATCTTCTTCCCTTCTCTTGCGCAATGAAAGTAGATGCAGTTTTTCTCCTTCTCATATGCATGGCTCAGGGTCACGAGATATGGTTCGTTGTTTGCACACATGGCGAGTGTGACATACTGCGTATGTTCCAGAATACTCACCATCTCCTCCCGAGTCTTGATGGCTTTCTCCTTGCGACGAAGTTCTCTCATTTCACGATCATGTGTTCCGTGAAGTGTGGCATGCATTTGTCAATTGTGCTCAATCGGGGCGGCGTGAGTAATCTTACAGTCTGTCGTAGTATCTAAGAACACGCAACGCATCGACCGTCGCATTCACAGCGAACTTGTCCCCGTCCTCCGAGCTCCAACTACCATCTGCCCTTTGCCGCCTTGCCAACTCATTGATCGCCTGTCCAACCAGCTGATGACTACTGGGCAGTTCAGAGTGCCTGAGACAAGTGAGAAGCCATGCAAGATTCGACGCTTCCAACTCTGAAGGTTTGTACGTACTTTCAATCGCCCTGAGGGTCTCCTTGAATTCATCTGAATCAGGGCCCGGGTAATAGCTGAATAAGACGAGAGAATCCCAAGTGGCCCTCAAGTAACCTTTCAGTAGACCGGTTCGTTCTCTCTGTTTGAGTAGAAAGCTGGCTGGACTTCCCTTGGAACCGGATGGCTCAATACGTCCGAACCGAGTGAGCCAATGGGCACAACACGCAGTGAGCCATATCCGCGTCCGGATTTCTCCCGGCATCATATATAGCGGTGGATTTGCAGTCTTCAGTGCCTCTACCTCATCCCAGCCGCCATCGGCTTTCTGATGCATTTTGAGGAATCGTATTGCGCTGTCGACTAGTGTTCCTTCTCTAATCCTAAGGTCATCGAGCCAAGACAGCACGTTGACTGTGAAACAGACTGTGCTGAAGCCGCCCTTCTCCGTCGAGAATCCCCCGTCTTCATTCTGCATTCCATAGAGTCTCTTCGTGGCAGAACTGCTCTGTTTCTGACCCCAGAGAATCGATGACATTCGCCCGATTTGGATGGGGTCACCTCTGGCGGTCACAAAGGCAACGGCCTTTTCGATGTTCACACCTTAGCCACCTTTGCACGCTGGCACGTTCACCATGCGAAGAACACATGAAGAACAGGACAGATATTCTAAGCGGTGTCTCACTTCACACGTTCAATGATTGTTGCTGTTCCCAGTCCTAGTCCGACGCACATCGAAACAAGCCCATATCTCAGTCTTCGATCCTCGAGAGCATGCAAGACAGTCGTTATCAGCCGAGCACCAGAAGCTCCCAACGGATGCCCCAAGGCTATCGACCCACCGTGAACGGCAAGTCGCTTGTCAGACTGGGCATCGAAACGCAACATCTTGCCTGTAGCCAGTATCACCGACGCAAATGCTTCGTTAATCTCCATGAGATCGATATCACTCAGGGTAAGTCCCGCGCGTCCAAGGCATTTCGGTATAGCATAGATTGGTCCTTCAAGACATGTCACTGGTTCGACCCCAACGACTGCTTGAGACCGGATGACTGCTCGTGCTTTCAGACCGAGTTCGTCTGCCTTTTCTTGGGACATCATCAGAACAGCTGCGGCTCCATCATTTATGGGACATGCATTGCCGGCTGTAGTTGTCCCACCATGAAGGGTTGGCAGTGAAGCCAGTTTCTCAAGAGATGTATCGCGGCGTGGGCTATCATCTTTCTTGACAATCGTGTTGCTTCCATCTGCTTGAGGAGCTTCGATTGGAGTAACCTCTCTCTCGAACTTCCCCGCATCCCAAGCTGCAACGGCCTTCTTGTGACTCCACAGAGCAAACTTGTCCAGTTCCATCCTTGGTATCTTGTACTTCTCAGCCATCATGTCCGAGCTCATGGTCATTGGTACTAACTCATACTTCTCAATCAGCTTCGGATTGAAAGCAGCGTAGTCCTCGCCAAAGTCAGCGCCAATAGGTAGGAGCGTCATATGTTCAACACCTGCTCCAATCACGACATCAGCGTTCCTTGTGACTATCGATTGCGCACCGAAATTCACAGCCTGCTGTGAGGATCCGCATGCTCGGTTTAGAGTGCATGCCGGAACCGTATATGGAAAACCTGCACCCAAGACGGACAATCGTCCTATGTTGGCGGCCTGTTGCGCTGTCTGCGTGTTACAACCCATTATCACATCATCTACGATTGCAGGATCAATCTTCGTGCGCCTGACAACCTCTCGAAGAACGTGAGAAGCCAGTTCATCGGGCCTGAGGTTGGCCAAGCTTCCATTCTTTTTGCCGATTGGCGTTCGAGTTGCTTCCACTATGACTGCTTCTGCGGTTTTCTTCGTTGGCATCTTCTTCTATCCTCCTACTTACCCTTGAACTCGGGTTTTCTCTTCTCCATGAATGCCGCAATCCCTTCGAAGACATCCTCCGTTGAGAACATAGTGCCGAAGCACTGGGCCTCCAACTCCATCCCGACATCAAGAGGTACCTGCGTACCCTGATTGAGGCACTGCTTCACAAGCTTAATCGCAATTGGTGACTGCTGTGCAAGGTCCTTGGCGAATGCCCTGACCTCCTCTTCGAACTTCTCGTTTGGTATGACCCTGTTCACTAGGCCAATTGCCAAGGCCTCCTGTGCCGTGTATCGCCGTGACAGCATGATGGCCTCTTTCGCCTTGGCCAGTCCTATAATCCGTGGAAGCCGCTGTGTGCCACCCCAACCTGGGAGCAATGAAAGCTGGAGTTCAGTCAGTCCAATTTTGGCCCGTTCGGCGGCGATTCGGAAGTCGCAGGCCAAAGATAGTTCACATCCTCCGCCGAGCGCATACCCGTTTATGGCCGCGATGACCGGCTGAGAAAGCTTCTCTATCATTGCGAAAAGGTCGTGACCCTTTGCAGAGAGGTCGCGGGCCGTTGAAGGGTTTAATTCTCCGGAGAATGCAGTCAAGTCAGCTCCTGTACAGAATGCTTTGTCGCCTGCACCTGTGACTATCAGCACTCTCGTTTCCTTGTCATCAGCGATATCAAGAAACGCCCGCCGGAGCTCGCCGATTGAGTCAAGGGTGAAGGTGTTGAGTCTGTGTGGTCTGTTGATTATCAGCCAAGCGATCTTATTCTCAGGTTCTTTCCTGAGGATAATGGTCTGGTATTCTGTGGTCTTCTCCTTGTAGTCATAGAACCCTTTGCCAGCTGCTTTTCCAGTGCGCCCCTCGGTTACCATCTGCTGAAGGAGAGGGTCTGACTTGTAGAAATCGCCGAATTTGGTGCGCAGCCCGTCAAGGGCATCGACTACCTTGTCAAGTCCAAATTCATCCGCCATTTCTAGGATGCCCTTCGGGAAACCCAGCCCCATTTTTACTGACTTGTCGACATCTTCCTTTGTCGCAATATCCATCCTGACAACTTCGGCTCCAGAGCTAATAGCTGGGGCAAATAGCCTGACAAGGTCTACATTGTTGCCGGCATCTCTGGGAATATCCGGTCTTTCCCATCCAAGAGCCCCTTTCTTGTATGTATAGAATCCTTTCCCGACTTTCATGCCTATTTCTTGTGCCTTCACCTTCTTCTCCCAGACTGCCGGTTGGTTTGTGGTGAGTCCTCGTTTCAGGAAGTACTTCTGTGCATTATGGATAACGTCAACACCGCTGTAGTCAGCAAGTTCGAACAATCCCATCGGCAGGGACAGCCTGTACTTCACGGCCGAATCAATAGCGGCGATGGTTGCTTCACCGCGTTCAACCATCCATGCTGCTTCATTGAGCAGGGGCCCTAACATACGGTTTACAATGAAACCGGGAACATCCTTTCGACAAATCACAACGTCCTTTCCCATCTGTCGTGACAAGTCTACTATTGTTGTTAGGGTGTCGTCTGAGGTCTTCTCGCCCCTGATGATTTCTACTAAGGGCATTAGCTGGGGCGGGGCGAAAAAGTGCATGCCAATTACGTTCTCTGGGTGTGAGAATGCGGATGCTATCTCAGTAATCGGCAGGGTGCTGGTATTGGAGGCCAGGATCAGTCCTTTCCTGCCGTACTTGTCAACGTTCCGTGCCAGTTCCTGCTTTGCAGACATGTCTTCGATTATGGCTTCAATGACTATGTCCGCAGGCTTCACGGCCTTGGCAAGATCGAGTTCAGGCTTGATTCTCCCGAGAATCTCATCTGCCTGCTCCTTAGTGAGCTGCTTCTTCTCTGAAAATTTGCCTATGCTCCATTTTATCCGCTCAAGGCCCTTGTCAAGGAATTCCTTCTTCACATCGTTCAAGTAGACTTGGTAGCCCGCCATGGCGGCGAGCTGTGCAATGCCATGTCCCATTGTGCCAGCGCCAATCACTGTGATTGTCTTCATATCGAGCTATCCCCAAGACGCGAATCGCATCATTGCTCTTAGCTTTCGTACTACAAATTGTTTGCCTTTGAGAGTCTCCGCCTCTCCTAAGCCGGTTTGCAGGAAATCAGTGCTGTTATATGGCTGTTCTGCGTGACAGTATCTCTTGCTTGGTCGATTTCGGAGAGGAAATGTGATGGAGCGGTTTTGGCACAAGAGTTGGCCGAAGGATTTGCCTCATGACATTCAGGTTCCTAATCTTACAATTCATGAAGCGCTGATGGCGACAGCCAAGCGATTCCCCAATCATCCGGCATACTACATCATGGGGAAGACCATCAGCTTCCGAGAAATCGATGAAATGAGCAATCGATTTGCTCATGGACTTCTGAACCTCGGAATCAAAAAGGGGGATCGGGTTGCAGTCATGGTGCCAAACCTGCCACAGTTTCCCATTGCTTTCTTTGGCACTTTCAAAGCAGGTGGCGCAATCACGCCAGTAAACCCGCTCTTGAAGGAGCTTGAACTACATCACCAGTTGGAGAGCACTGGAACGAAAATCATGGTTGCTCTTGACATATTCCATGACGTCGTCGAGAAGGGGCGGAAAGACACAGAGGTCGAAACCGTTGTATACACGAAGACAGGCGAATACTTGCCGAGAGCAAAGGCCGTACTGGGAAAACTTGTGGGGAAGATTCCACATCCAGAATTGCCTAAAGGAGCTGAAATCCGGTTCTTCAATCAAGTAATGTCAAATCAGCCTGCAAAACCACCGGAGAATAGACTGAATGCTGACGACGTGGCTACGCTTCTCTTCACGGGTGGTACCACTGGACTACCCAAGGGTGCAATGCTCACTCATCGCAATCTCATGTTCAATGCAGAGGCAGGTCGCAAGTGGTTTAACGTCAACGAAGGAAATGAGTGCTTTGTAGGCGTCCTTCCCTTCTTCCATGCGTTCGGTCTCTCGTGCGTGCTCGTGCTTGCATCCTGTATCGCCGCCAGCATAATCATGATTCCTCGGCCGGACCTCAAGGAAGTCCTGCATGTACTGCCGAAATACAAGGCAACAGTCCTCGTGGGCGTACCTACACTGTATGTATCAATGCTGGGTCACCCAAGTTTCAAGAAGGAGAATCTAAAGTCCTTGAAGCATGCCTTCTCTGGTGCAGCTCCTCTTCCTGTTGAAATTCTTGAGAAGTTCCAAGGGCTGACTGGGCAGTACATTGTCGAAGGATACGGAATGACAGAAACCTCACCTATTCAGACGTTGATTCCAGAGGGCGTGCTACGGCCGGGAAGTGTAGGCATTCCAATCTTCAATACCGACCTCAAGATAGTTGACAGTACCGATGACACGAAAGTCATGCCCACAGGCGAGTGGGGCGAGATACTTGTTCGCGGGCCCCAAGTCATGACTGGATACTGGGGAAAGAAAAAGGAGACAGAAGAGACCCTCAAGGGAGGATGGATGCATACCGGCGATATCGGAAGGTTCGATGAAGATGGGTATGTATACATCGGTGATAGAAAGAAGGATCTAATCAAGTACAAAGCATACTCAGTCTTTCCAGCTGAGGTTGAGGATATTCTTTACAGACATCCTGCAATTGCTGAGTGTGCGGTGGTTGGAATTCCCGATCCGACTGCAGGCGAAACGATCAAGGCATTCATCAAGCTGAAGCCAGAGTGCGTAGGAAAAGTGACTGAGGACGAAGTCAGAGACTGGGCAAAGGAGCACATGGCCGCGTACAAGTACCCACGAATAATCTCCTTTGTTCCGTCATTGCCAAAAAGTGCGATAGGGAAAATCCTTCGCCGCGAGCTTCGCGAGGTAAAGTGAGAGGAGAAGCAATTGATATAGCATCGGCAGTTCGTGCTTTTTCCTGCAATAACGTAGAATACTCGCAGAGGAGTTGTCGGTCTGATGTCAAAAAACCGCAGTGTGAGGTATACAGCGGCCTTTCTCCTGTTGGTCTCGTTTTCCTACATAGGGCTGTTAGTGTCAGGCCTCTCAACCTACACGTCATTTACCAATCCATACAGCTACATTCCGACGGGACCGGTCTCGTCCATTGATGGGATGGGCGCCATTCCACTTGCCAACCACACTGTCGTATTCGTGCTCGATGGCCTTCGGGCAGACACTTTCTATAACACTCCAAAGCCACATATTGAATCATTGGGAAACTGGGCCAACTTCACGGCGGTGCATTGTTCGACCCTTCTAAGCGTAAGTAGAACCGGATACGCCGTGATTCCTTCGGGAGTGAATTCAACCGAAAGCGGAGTGATCAGCAACGACGTGGCGGGCGTATTCCGGGCCGACTCAGTTTGGAATACGACAATCGCGAATTCAGGAACCACGGCTGTCGTAGGTAGTGACGACTGGAACGAGCTATTCGGTCCGTGGCTCAACTATTCTCTCACCTTCACCACGATGGTACCGAATCGTGCTGTTACGGTCATTAATGCTACAAGTGGAGCTGCAGTGAACGAGACATTGCTGCCTGCATATCATGACAGTCTTGTATCCTCGTATGCCCGTTTGGTTCTGGAGCGTCATCAGCCAACATTCATGCTTGTTCATTTCGGAGGAACGGACGAGGCTGGACATGAGAATGGTACGTCTAGCGAATCGTATGTGAATGCGTTCAAGGACGAGGACTTCTACGTTGGGGAAATCCTGGACGCCTACGAAGCTGCTGGACTACTAAACTCGACACTGGTGATCGTGGCAGCAGATCATGGTCAAGTAGATGCTCGTCCCGGTCACGGAGAGCATGGTGGAACCGAAGAGAGCGTGCTTCATATTCCTCTCATCATAAGGGGACCGGGGGTCATACCCGGCGTCTATGGCGCGTCAGCACATCAGAACTCAATTGCTCCCACGATTGCCGCTGCTATGGGCTGGGCGGTTCCTTCCGACTGCTCTGGAACCATTCTCTTTGAATGCCTCAACTTGACTCAACAGCAGGAAGCTATCCATAGAATCAATCTCTCAGAGGTACGCATGACCCAAGCCGGAAAGACAGTCAGCAAGATGGGCTACCTTTCAATCTACGCAGCGTCTCTCGCAGATTGTGCAATTCATGTTGTATACTCGAGGGGCAACTTCACCGGCGGAAACTGGACTGCAGCTATACAAGACGCAGCTTTAGCGCAAGCAACTGCTGAGACTGTTCTGCGAGAGTCGTGGGCGGCAAAGGCTGCCGAGGAACGCACAGTGAGACTGGTTGTTGTCACGGCGATTTCAGCCGTAGTCATTCTGCTCGTGGCGATTGTCATACGAGGCCCCATGGCCCGGGCAAGGAACACAGCAACTGACGGGCTCAGGATGCTGGTTGTAGTCATCAGCGTCCTAGCCTACTTCGGCTTCCTGTACATTGGGCTATTGTTGTTTGGCTGGAGATTCTCTGCCAGCTACTTCTTCACAAGTGTTGAGGAGTTTCTGGTGATGACCTTTGGTCCGACCCTCTTTGCGATCGTACTAGGCGGGGTCCTTCTCTTACTGTTGCTCAAGGCGACGAATCGCGTATCCCCAAACAAATCCGACATGACGCCATGGGCCACTGCGTTTGTCTTTCTAGTAACAGTTGTTTTTCTGCTTACAACTGCGTACTTCATAGTTGATGTGGGACCGGGACTACTTTGGTTTGCTCCGGACGCAGACCGGCCAATAATGTACTTTTTTGTGGTCCTTTCATACTTGGCGTTCACTCTCTTCGCGTTTCTTGGTCTCTTGGGCAGCACAATAGTGTCTAGAATATCCCGAAAGTCTCCTGTGACACCGACTCCGTGAAGGAATGCCCTTTCCACAATTCACTTCTAGTTGAATGCGTGCTTTCTGTCGCGGGACCATGTTACGATTCCTAAATCAAGACCACATCTAGCACATCTTCCCTGTGCGTCGGAACCTGTGTTCGTGGAGTGCAGTCCGTACCTATTGTAGCACAAGTTGCCGCACCGTGGGCAGATAGTATCTTCCAGACCTTGTTGTAGGGCATTGCCTATGTAGACATAGTGGAGGCCTGACCGTCGTCCTAAGTCTCTTGCCTTAAGAAGCACTTCAATTGGCGTCTTTGGTTTCTTGTATCGATAGTAAGGAAAGAATCTGTTCACATGCCAAGGCATGTCTGGACCAAAGTCTGAAACTATGCGTGACGCGATTTGTCGAAGACAGTCTTCATCATCGCTGAGACCCGGGACAACAAGTGTCGTAAGCTCTACATGAACGCCCATCTTCTTCATATGAGCAATGCAGTCCCAAACATGCTCGATGTGAAGGCCGCAGATCCTCTGAACTGCCTCTGCACAGCCTTTGATGTCAACATTCGCGGCATCAAGACCCGCATCTGCCATCAAGTCAACTGCATCGTCTGTCATGTACCCATTTGTCACGATGGAATTGTAAAGTCCCCTCTCGTGGGCCAGCTTGAATACCTCAATGTTCCACTCAAGCATCAACGTGGCTGCTTCGTTGAGAGAGATTGATGTTCCCTCACTGCCTTGCAAAAGTGCTCTATCGACAAACTCCTCGGGACTCATGTAACGAGAGATATCAGGAGTTGGCTTTCTCTTCGAGATTTCATAGTTCTGACAGAACAGACAAGTGGCATTGCATCCCCAGCTGCCCACAGTGAGAGCCATGGTGCCCGGAGCAAAATGGAAGAACGGCTTCTTCTCGATTGGATTATTGCTGATTGAAGAGATGTTCCCGTAACAGAGAGTCGTCACTCTGCCGTTGACGCCTATTCTTGTTCCGCAGAGCCCTCTCTTACCATCTTGGATGAGACAACGATGGTTGCAGGTTAGGCATCTTGCGTCCTCACCTTCGTTTCTTTGAAGAAGTCCCTCTCTAACTACCCTTGGGTCGAAGAGGCTGCTATTATCTTCTGGCTTCAAATCATCAGTACCGGCGAAATACTGACATACATAGCTCTTCTGCCTTACGGAGAGGGAAAGCGCAACCAACGGAAAAGCATCAAGAGGTAGCCTTCTGGCCGCGGAATGACGGCGGAGGGAACTCCGTGTATGCCACACCCGGAGTCTTATCTTATGGATTCCCGCTTGGCCTTGTGCCGCATAGTCTTAATAGAACATATGGCGGCGTCGAAAAGTGGTGGTAACGCTGAGCCAGGCGGGGCTGAACTCTGCCCACAGATGGATAATAGATCATGACAAGAGCAGAGTCTTCAACGTGCTTTACGTCGGTCTTGCCATAATCCTCAGCGTTTTTGTGAGTCTGTTCTGGCTTGTGCTAATCGTTGGTATTCACTTTGCATTCGAGATCGTACGTCATTACCATCATTCTTCAAAACCCATGAGGCGAGTACTGGGGAGATCTTTGTGGCACCTGAAGCTTGACTTGTCATTTATTGCATTCTCGTTCGTCGTGGACGCCTACATGGGTTTCCTGTTTGGCGTGGCCGGGCTCGGCAATATATCTCGTGTGGGGGCAATTAGTCGGGTTGGAGTCCGTAGCGGAGCCCGACTTGGAGGGTACGAAGGAGCAATACGCGGTATAATGCTCTCTGCTGATGACATCGCCCGGACCACATCCAAAGCTGTTGGACTCAGAGGCAGCATGAAGGGTGATGATAATGTGGTCCTGAAGGGAGACGATGCTGAAGTGGATGACGCAAATATGCCCGGACTCCCTGACTCTAAAGAGTCGCCGTTTCAGCCGGAGTTGGTTTCGCAAGATGCACGGCTGGAGGTGACATGGGCTCGCAAAGATTACGCCACCTTGGCCTTCGGAGTAATCTGCATTACACTCCTGCTTCTGACGCCATGGCTAATAGGGATGACATACGAGGAGCTCCTTGGAGTAATCTTACTGGACCTCCAGCCATTTCCGACTTAGTCATGTGAGGATGCTGGGACCTATTTCCCTAAAAGACGCGTTTTGCAGAACATCCATACTCTAGAACTTTGATTCTAGCTAGGTGCGCGGAGAATGGTTAGTAGTCAAGGCAATTACTATCTGGAACATAAGAAGGAGATAATGAATCAGTTCAGCAAGATGATGCTCACGGCGACTGAAGTCGGACGAAAGCACTTCGGTGAAGAAACCCTAAGCGAACTGACTAGGAGATCGACGGACGAATTTGAGGCGCTTCTTCCGAGCCTACCCTTCTTGGGTGGCAAGAACAATCCCTCTTTGGGGCTGATACTCCAGTCAGCTCAGACACTTGCATTCTATAAAGCCTGCAAGAGCGTTGGATTGGATGTCAGGGAATTCGCCCAGCTGATGTACGAAGTGGGAGAAGCGTATTACGACTCAGTTTCAAGTATCAAGAAACGGATGTTTCGTTGGATGGCATTCTCGAGCCGCGCAAAACGTAGTTGGAGGAAATGGGCGGCTGAAACCCAGAGGAGGCAGTATGCGGGGAATTGGGTTGGAGAGTTCATAGAAGGAGATGGTAGGTCGTTCGACTGGGGGCTCAATTTCGTGGAATGCGGCTGGCTCAAGTTGATTCGAGAGCACCACGCCGAGGAAGCCGCCCCCTATGCATGCCTAGGAGACTTCGTAAGAATGCGGGCGATGGGCATTGGTTTCATGCGCACCCAAACGCTAGGGTGCGGTCATCCAATCTGTGATTTCAGATTTATGAGAGGATATCAGACTCCTAGGGGTTGGCCACCTGAGAATCTTCAGGAATTCAAGACGCGTCCTCAATCAAAGCAAGATTAGCCGCCCCGTTCGTGTGACAACTGGTATCTTCTGGGCCGCGTTCACGGGATTTCCTGCATTAGGGGACTCCATATTCGTGAGCTTGCGGACGGCGAATCAGGGATCACATTGCGGATCTGAACATCTATGTAACAAATGGCTCGTCAACACTAACCTTGACCTCGTCGGTGTTCATACTTGCTTTCAGCCACATTGGCAATGGTACATTGGGTGTGTAGTGGCCGAAGTCCATCCCTGCGATAACTGGGAAGTCAAACTCATCAGCTATATCCATTACGGCTGGTTTCACATCAGCTGTCATGTCTTTAACGGACCCTCCTTCCTCCCCTCTGATTTTGCCGATGAGCATTCCAGCAGCTCTGTCGAACAGGCCTGCTTCTCTGAAGTGAGCCAACTTCTGATCAATGTGGCTAAGGGGCTGAGTCATCGCTTCCCAAAAGAAGATGATATCTTCGTCCAAACTGGGAATGTAGCGTGTTCCTATTGAACACTGAATACTATTCATGTTGCCACCGAACAACCTGCCCTTGGCGGAACCTTCGCGCCAGACCTCCCACTTGGTGAGGGCCGGTATTTGCCCTAATCTCTCCGGATTCATGGTGAGCTTGAAGAAGAGATTCCGTTCAAATTTGGCATCGCCACTGTCTAGGTCAGTACCAAATCCAAAGGTCACATCGTGTTGATGAAGTCCACTGAGACCTGAGCGCGCCAAGAAGGCCAGATGGTAGGTTGTGATATCGCTCATTCCAGAGAAGACCTTTGGATTTGCCCTAATCACGTTGAAGTCCAGATGACGCAGTGTGCGAATTGCCACCTGCCCACCTAAGGCACACACGATTGCTTTCACCTCTCGGTCTGCAAACATGGCGTTGATGTCTTCTGCTCTTTCCTTGTCTGTTCCTGCCATGTAGTCTCTGTAAGTAAGTCCCACAGTCTTGCCCTCTTTCACCCCGAAGCCGAGTTGTCTGAGGTTCCTAATCCCGTCATTGTACTGTTTCTGAAACAACGTGACAGGATGAGATGGTGCAACTACCCCAATTGTATCGCCTTCGGCGATTCTTCTTGGTTTTACTAGTTTCACGCGAATCGCACTCCTACGTCTGGGTTGCTCTCTAGACAAGCATCTGTCCTAAATCCTTTGTTAGACGCTGAATCATCCGGATCCAGCGAAGGTATGAGGGGATCCATTGTCTATCAGTGTTTGAAAGAATGAAGATTGTCTTCATCTTATCTCAAAGGCGACTGATTTCTTGGGTCTGACGATTACTCCAAACCCCGCTAGGTAAGAAGGCCTGTCGCTGACGCTGGCATAAGTGGTCTGCATGGCTCTTTTCGCAGCCGCCAGAAAGAGATCGTGGGTGACGTGCAAGTGCATCGAGCCCTCGGGAGCCGACCTGAGTTTCCGAATCATCTCTCGAACAACTCTCGTCTGGAACTTGTCGTAAGACTCCATCTGTTGTTCGGTATACATACCGCTATGCCACTCTTCGACAAACCCGAGGACACGGATCCCGTCCCTACCAATCTTCTGCCACAACTGTGGGTCTATCACACGGGGTCCCACGAGAAGGTCAGAGGCTTCAACAAAATCCACGATGCCGCCCGCGTCACGAATGCCTTCCGCAATATCCTCGGCCGTCTCCGTGCATCGTGGCACGTAGCTATGGAATATCCTTGTGTCCTTTCGTAGGGGGAGTCTCCTACCGAATTCCCTTGCCATTCGATGTCCTAGTCCAGTCAGTCCTCTGCCAACCATGTCATCATAGCTTGCGATTATCTCTCTGTGAGAGTGTCTAACAACTAGCATGAACGAGTCATCGCCTGCGAGCGAGTGCGACCAACGAATCAGCTCTTTCGCGCCATTAAGCCAATCTTGGCTATTCCACTCTTGTTCGATGTTGGTTGAGGACTCTTCTGCATTCGTGGTTGGTTTGAGAACAGGTGGGAAGTCACGGAACGGAATAAGAATCACCTCGTCTTATCGCCAATAGGCTTCCTCATGAGGTATTCAGAGTCGACACGCTTGAGCCCCCTTCGATATGCGTAGTCGATGAGGTCTTGATGGTTGTCTTGCAGCCATACATAGACTTGTCTCGTCTTGACAAGGGTCACTGCCGTGTCGAGTACAACGTTGCCGAATCCTAGTTTGAAGCTCAACGCCAGTTCCGTTGAGCTGCTGTCTTTCCTTTCCTCGGGCAAGTTTACGGCGCCCACCGTCTTCTCGCCCTCGCGAGTCATTAGCACATGACAGTTCCCTTCCGAAATACATTTCTTCCAGGCATTCGCACCATTTGCGTTCCAGTATGCATCAGGAACAAGGCGAAGCAGTTTCGCCACATCTCTGGTTTCAGCGTCACGAACTACAAGTCGTTGGTTAGGGCTAGTCTGCCAAGGACTGTTTCCCAAACGAATCACCAGGAAACGCACAGCGTATCCGAGTCTTTCGTAAAGGGAAAAGGCCCGAGAGTTATGAGTCTTCACGCCGATGGCAAGGTCGGTGATGTCTGACCCGCTCTTCAACACTAGTTGCTCCGACTCTGCTATGAGCTTCTTGCCTATGCCCTTGCCACGGTGTTCGGGGATCACAGCTAGCTCCGCCACCATGCCCCATTTCAAAGACTCAATAACTGAACTGATTACAACTCCCACAATCTCGTTGCCTAGAACAGCTACTCGCCATAGTTTCTCAAGATTGCCATTGCTCCAATTAGTGTCCCACGATTTTGAGAAACTCTCATGAGTTGTTTCATCGACACCCGGTAGCCCCGTGTTGTAGACGTCGTAGAATCGCTCCTTTTCTTCAGCCAACGGAGTTCGGATAGTGAGTTTCGCGGACACTTCAGCATTCCTCGCGGGCGAGTTTCCTTGGTATTATTGTTGTTACTCCTGAGGATTGGTCTCTGCTGTATTGTCAAAAGGGAAACCTTGTATCTGTCTATTTCGGTTCTGCTGTCGATCGGAATCACCTACCGGCTGATTGCACATGGGTTATGGAAAGAGCTCCAACAGATCAATAGTGTCCTTGACAACTGTGATATCTCGCGGAGCACGGTCACGGTCCTTTGGATTATAGGATGTCAGGAGAAAGGGCACCATCCCTGCTCTCCTTGCCCCTTCAACATCGATGCTGACGAAGTCACCGATGCAAGCGCATCTACTGGGGTTGACTCCTAGGCGAGTCGCAGCTTGTATCAACATGAACGGTGAGGGCTTCATATAGCCGGGTACGCGTGAGTACTCCACTGCCTCAAAGAGATCGAGTATGGAATCTCTCCTGAGTAGGGGAGACGGGTCTCCCCACCGGTTGGTAACAAGCGCAAAGCGATAGCCCCTCGAGTGTAATTCCTTCAACACAGATTTCGATTCGTCAGGTAGGTGCGACCGCATGTCCACCCCGTAGGTCACCCACCTTGAAATCATCTTCGCGGCCAAGGCGTCCAGCTCGTCCCTGATTCCTAGTGATGTCAGCAATCTGCGTCCATATTCTACCCACAGGTCATGCGATGGTCTCCAGTGTTGCTGAGCATCGATGTCGAGCATGTATTTGTTCAGCCAGCGGTCTGGACCCTGAGCGAATGCCCGTTGTAGAACTTCGTCCGAGAGCCTGCTTTCTTTCTGCAAACCTATTTCATCGAGCAGCATACGAGCCACATCGAGCGTTCTAGCATCTGATGTATAGAGCGTATCGTCCAAATCGAATATGAGCGCGCCCGCGTTATCCGACTTCAGATTCATTATTGAATGAACTCCTTCAAACCATATACATCATGACAGTCCGTCGAATCAGCGTACATTGCCTTGATGTAGGACTTTCTCAACATAGTACTTCGAAATCATCTGCGGGCTGAGGGCCATGTCACTCATTATTCTGGCTGCTGTCTCCGACCACAATTCACGAATCAATTTGAGTCGTCTTTCGATTTCAGTCTTTGAGAGGCTTCTGATTCTAAGTATCTCTTCAAGAGCAGTCTCATAGTTTGCGGGATGCCATCGTAGCTCCTTAGAGTAGATGATTCTCCACTTAGGAGGCGGCAAGAACGCTTTGTTAAGGGCAAAGAGAATACGAATCAGCAGTTCGAGTCCGTAATTCAGGCAATAGTGTGCAGCGGTCAAGTCTCCTCTTTCGATGGACGTCTCGACAATTGTGCTCACATCATCACTAGGCGGACAGCAGTACCACTTGAGGTGCTCAGAACATACGACCACACGTTTTACCCAGAACTCCTCTGGAACTGCTAGCTTGGCATGAATCATCTTGTCTACTTTGCCAGTCGCATCAAAGACTACTTTTGCAGAACAGAAGTCCCATCTATCTACCTCTGTCCATCGTCTTCGCTCAAAACCCTCTAGGGGGTGTATCTCAAGGTCAACCTCAGTTCCTGTCTTCTTCTGTTCATCATTAGCTATCCGCCTAATTGCGCTCCTCAGACCGCCGTTTGCCTCAGTAAGGAATACCATGATGTCCAAATCGGAGTGTTTGTCCGCAAAGCCCCTTGTAAGTCCTCCAAGCAGCACTATGCCTGCAATGCCATCAAGGACTGATACCTGAGAAACGATACTACCTGCTGACTTCTGAAACACTGAAATCATGTTCTTTCCGGCAAGATGGATCATACTGGAGACCAGCCAAAGACTGCTCTGGCAATAGGCTGCGTTATGTTCGTATTAAGGCCGCTGAAATCAGTCTGATGAGTCTCTCAAACGCACTCGGCTTTGCGTCGAACCTTCCTCCCATATATTCGAAAGCAAAGCAATGCACGAGGAATCTCAGACGTCTCTGGCAGAGACACATATGTTTCCATTGACTCCAGCAGGTCTCCGGGAGACCTGCATAATGTTCGTCATTTGCCGAGTCCCACGCCGTTTCGTTTGGAACATATTTATGCTACGGAGACTGGTCGGAACTGCGATTTCATCGCTTGCGACGAGGTATGTCCATGAGTTCTTCGCCTAGGCCCAGCAAGTTCCTTTTTGCTGCCTTTGTCATGACGCTTGTATTCGGAGCAGCAACATTCGGCAATCTTCCCGGACCCGTAACGTCGACAGGTTCGCAAGTGGTGAATGGAGTTGTGTTCAACTTCGCCGACTATCCGTCCTTGACGCATGAACAGGTTGCAGCCTTCAACTATGTGCGCGGACTCGTCAACCAACCACTAGAGCGCTGGGATGGATGGAACATCGGTTCAGGTGTGTACTATCTCGTGCACTATCAGCTTGCATTCATGTCATACGCAATTGAACGGATGTTCGAAGTCACCTCAGGGTACAGGACAAGCTACTATTCAGACGTTGCATATAATCTTGTCAAGAAAATGAACACTACTGAGGCCGAATACACGAACGCATCAATCGAGTCCATGGAGTGGACCCGTCCCGTCATTGGCTACAGCAATTGGACGCAATACTACTATCCAGACCCAATCCATCCGGACGCGAATGATGTGTACACGGGCGGGTTCAGGGGGCCGGCTAACATAATGTGGACCGGTCACTATGCTCTCATGGAGCTGCTCTACGAACGGAATTTCCATAACAGCACATTCTACGACGAGTATTCCTGGTACATGCAGGACTGGAACAACTCACTGACGACTGATGGTTTGGGGCACCCGCGAGCCAGTGGTATCTGGGAGTGCGGGTTAATTCCGTGTCAACCCTATGCAATCTGGGTTCAGTGCAACACTATACCGCTGTACTTTACTGAGTTGTACGATAACCTGCACGGAACAGACTGGATGGAGACCGGGATGTGGGATTATGGGCTCAATTTCATCGAGGCTAATATGACTGACCAATACGGTCTGTACACGGACGAGTATTTTGTACAGGAACCAATGGGCTTTCATCAATTGGGCGATGGACCTGTTCAGGAATTTCCGGGAAAGAGACTTGATCCTTATGTCAATGATGGGCGTCCACTCTTGGAAGGATATGGCGTTGCGTGGTCATTGCTGTTCATCGAGTATACAGAACCAAACGTTACTGCGGAAGACTACCCGGTATTCCTTGAGCATTACTCGAAGGATATCTCTGCTGACCAACTTTGCATGATTGATACATACCACAACCCTGGCAAGTTCGATACGTACGATATGCTATGCAATCTCTACGCTGTAGCACTGGCCCAGCAGATGGGAGACCTGGTCACGAGGGACCGGATTGCGAATTTCATATACTCTCCTTACAACAAAGTCTGGTCTGCTGACGGGCGTTCGATGCATTGGGACACGACGGCAGTCGAGCCGTTTCTGCAATCGAGCTTGGCCTATGGGTGGTTGTGGGCTACGGTACCTGTGTCGGTGAAGGCTCTTGCAGACGCTAGGCCTGCCGACTTCTGGAACTACCCATACATATCGAGCGCTGACGATGACAACATCTGGATCTACCAAGCTCAGTGGGACCCCATCAAGCAGGGTTTCGTCCTGAATGTGCGTGTTGATAAGACCGCGACTCTGACCTTCAGCAACTTCGCATCGGAGCCGACTGCATACTCCGGCGGTTATCCTCTTCCTCCACTCACGCCCGTGGGCGGAAGTGATTACGCACTTACATTGAGTCCTGGGACATATCAGTTGGTACTCACCACTGGAGGATGAAGCATGTCAGAACAAGTCCATACTAGTAGCAGCAGGAGGCTGTCCTTGGCACAACGCTTCCTCATTCAGAACAGCAATGCAATTGCCTGGACCCTCGTCACGTCCGCGGCAGGAACAGGAGTCTTCATTGCTTTCTCGGTTCTTCCTGAACCATACATAATGATTGACCTATTCAAGATTGGTCTGTTGCCAGCTCTCGCAATCATCACGACGGCGGGTGCCATAAGGGGACCACTGGCGGGTCTGCTCACCGGGTACTTGGGGACGCTCCTTTACGGTCTGTTTGCGTTTGGGACTGTTGTGACGCTCTCGCTCAATGCAGTGGGTTTCGGAATCATGGGTTTCGTTGTCGGGTTAGGCCATTACGACTTTAACAACGGAAGGTCACTTGCCAAGCTATCGATTGTCTCTTCCATCGGTTTGCTTCTCGCTACACTTGTCGTGGTTGCTATAGGACTGACCGTGGAAGTCTATGCAGGACTTGTTGCCATCAGATTCGTGATGCTTCCTTTGTTAACCGAAGGGCTTCCGAGTGTGTTCCTCTTGACGCCGCTTTTCGCATGGGCTTGGCTCTTCCTGTACTCCAAAATCCTCAGCAGGACTGGCTGACTCAGGCTGCACAATGGACTCATTTTCCCCTAGCTGCCCTGCGCTGCAGATGCCTGAGTGTTCTCCTTTTCTTGGCGGGCTTCAGGCTTTCTGCTCATGCCACATACTTTATAAGCAAATACCGCCCAACGTTGGGCACATGTCAAACGTTCCGTAAATACGGTTCGTTTGATAGATGTTGAAAAGAGGATAAAACAATGTCTGCAAAATTCGGTACGATTCTAGACGATCTGAAGTCAAGCTTCGGGCAAGCAAGGCATCACATTCTAAGCTACCTACTTGCCAACTTGGGGATGGCGATAACTCTGGCCATCCTGCTGGTATTCGTCTTGATTCCAGTCGCAATCGTTTTCATGGCGGTCTATGGAGTTCTGGGTCCCGGCTTCGGTCCTTTGATGGTCACCTGGGCAGTGCAGAATCCCTTGTTAGTCAGTGGGGCGGCGCTCTTGTTCGTAATCCCTATCATATCCGTGTTCTTGGTGGTCGTGGGTTCGATATTCGGAATGAGCAATGATCTTGTCACCACAGGAGAAACGAAAGCTGAGAGCGCTTTCCACTATCTTCGGGTGAAGTTTGTCTCATTTGTAAGTGCTGGCGCCATGCTCACCATAATGATCATTGTACCACAATTGGTGGTCTGGGGGTTGGCGTCCAATATGTTCCAATACACTATTACGGGCCTGCCAATGTACGCTCTAAGCGCTTTCTCATTCGCATGGACCTTCGTAACGGTAGGCCTTACGTCAATGGTCCTGCCAGCTATTGTTAGCGGGAAGGGAGTGCAGGATGCATTCCACGAGTCATTCAAACTGGCCACGCAGCGCTTCGAACGCGTCTTCGGTTTGCTCAGTGCGATTGTCTTGTTGGCAGCCGCGACGCTTGCTCCAATAATAATCTGGGGATATGCAGCCGGCTGGACAATGAATCCACTTGACATCGTACAGGTGTCGGCTGTAGCTATCGTCGGGATTTGGAGTCTCTTTGCCTTTCTATTGTGGGCTCTGGTTCTCTACCCGATGATGATCATCGGTTTCGTGAGAGTCTATCATGAACTTACTGATGGACAGGTAGCGACTCCTCGCCAAGCCGAAATATCTATCGCATGAATCGGATAGACGGGAGGATGCCGGCCATCGAGGTGGTAGTGGCATCCTCGAACCGTCTTCGCAGGTGATTAATAATGAAAGAGTCGAGTTTTGAAGTTCTAAAAAACGACATAAGCATCAGCTTTAGATTCGCAGCTCGGAACGTCATCTCGTTTATCTTGGGAATGTTCGGGGTTCTGATTGTATCTGTTGTTCTCATGGCCATGATAGCAGTCGCTATCTTCGTTCCAATTGTGTTTGGTCTCATCGAAGGAATTGGAATGGAAGGCATGATTCAATTCTTCACATCGTTCGCGGCAATCTGGTCCACTCCACAAGTTTCTCTGATGATTGGTGTGTTCATGTTGCTTGCAGTGTTTGTCCTTGGTCCCTTCATGGTTGCCTTTGGCGCACTCTTTGGCATGGCCCGAGAGATAGTGGAAAGCGAAGGAACGACTGCGGAGGGTGTCTTTGCCTGGTACAGGAAGAAGTTCTTCTCTCTGGCCGGAGGAGGGATCATACTCTTCTTAGTCGTCATGTGGCCGATTGTTCTCTTGATTCTGTGGATGCCTGGCTTTGTCACAGGCTCATTAATTGGGCTCGATTTCGCTATACCAATGGTCGCAATTTTACTCTGGGTCGTCATCAGTGCCGGAATGCTGTCGCTGCTGTTTCCAGGAATAATCGATGGGCTTTCTGCTTTGGCTGCGGCGAGACGGTCTCTCAGATTGAGCCGGCAATACTTCGATCGGGTCTTTGGCACATGGTTGTCCTTCATCGGAATCATCCTTCTGACATCTGTCGTGCCCCTAATCGGCTTCCTGATTGTCTTGTTCTTGGTGATTCCAGCCATGGCAATCGGGCTCACGAGAGTCTATTTGATTCTGACAGACAATGTTCAGGAAACGGGTAGTGCGTCGTCAGAGAATCCGGACTTCAGGCTGGTCGGCGGTGTGTGAAGATGGAGCAACCAGAACAAGTCGCGCCTATGAAGGACCTGGAGGTCATTACTGACCCTAGCATCTTCAAAGTACTGCTTGATCCCGTAAGAGCCGACATTGTATTCAAGTTCTTGGTCAATGGCGCGATGACTGTCAAGCAGCTGGCAGATGTTCTTGGCAAGAATCCCGGAACGATTCTACATCACATAGACGCACTAAAGAAGGCAGGACTGGTTGTACAGGAGCGGACCCAGTTGACACCTACAGGAATTGTCCAACGCTACTATCGTGCTACTGCAAGAGAATACCGGATGGGCCTTGGAGAGATGATGCAAGCGGACGCAGGCATAGCAAGGTTTGCGAAGGACCGCCTTGGTTCCACTGTCTCTGCCCTCCTGGCCTATGGCATCGACATACCGGAGTCTGAGACTGGGCAGGCGATGGAAATACTAGGACGATTAATCGAGCGAGAGAATGCGGTGACTTCCAACATCCCAATCGTGGATGACAAGGCGTACCGTAAGCTGCCTCCGCCGGTTAGAAGCGACGCATCGCGAATCATTCGTCGGTTCGTGTTAGAGGAAGATTCGCGATATCGGGACCTGAGAGAGAAGTGGCATAGCTTCCTCAGGTCGCACAAGAAAGGTGGTATGAGAAATGAGTGAATATCGAAGAAACACAAGAATGGTGGTATGCATAGTGGCTGTATTGGCGGCCGGAGCCATCACAGTAGGTGGCTTGGCATACTTGGGCTCTACCGGTGGGTGGTGGTTCAACTGGAATCAGGCAAAGACTACCTTTGTCTTCCACGATGATCTTGGCAACACTACTGGTACAGTACTTCTGGACGTCAAGCTGTCAGCTGGCAGTTTTAGTCTGGTTTTCGTTGACAATTCGTCGCTTCTGTACAGGATGTCTGTCGAGGTCCCGAACATCACCCTTCAACAATACGGAAATCCCGTAGTTACCTTTG
>PRDJ01000055.1 GCA_003345555.1 Candidatus Thorarchaeota archaeon | reverse complement strand
TTACACCGGCAAAGAGCACTCACTTGTTGAGACACGCTGACAAAAGGATAGGAGTCGTCTCGCCCAATGGCGTTGAACCTTCAGTAATCATTGAAAGTCCTAGCTTCTCAGGCGAATAGGAGGATGATGCCAGACGAGCGAACTCCAAGAACTAAGTCGCCAAGTAGCTGATATTGCCGAGAGCATTCGAAGTGGAAAAACGGACCCGCTGTCTGTTCGCCTCACTGAACCATATCGGAAACTGCAACAGATTGCAGCCCGGATTGATCGAAGACTGGATATTGACGAGCTGCTGAACGAGGCTCTGGGATTCAAAGTAACTAGGATCCAAGAAATGGCGCGTGTTGTTGCGACTCCGGAGCTCTATGTAGACAAACTGAGACTACTGAGTGCGAAGAAGCTGGCAACTCTCTTCCGCTCTTCGCAGCCCGTGAGACAGATGCACATCAGTCCGGATTCACTTGACAAATCGATGGAACGAATCATGAAAATGATTGACCTTCACAGTCAGCGGCCCCCTGATGAAATACCACCAATGATGTCAGGAGTCCCAGATGACTTCGTTTTTGCGAGCGAGAGCTCAATCTTCATTGAGGAACTGAATCGTTTTGTCACCACAGTGCCCGTTGGTAGAGCCCTTAGAATCGACGAACTTCTCGCGGTTGAGGATCTTGAAGAGTTTCTTAGACGTTTCCTATTCCTCATAGTCTTGATATCAAAGGGCATGCTGAGCTATGACCCAAAGACCAGAACTGTGACAAGGGCGGAGTCGTAAGCAATGTTGACCAACGAATACTGGGTGATTCTAAAACTGATTACACGGTCAGGCAGTGTCATCGGGGCAGGGGTCGACGACATGCTGGATGCGCTCGGGCTACCTGAAGATGTCGGAAGACATCACTTGTTTCGGAGACTCTCCGAGCTTGAAGACCGATTGTTGCCATTAGGGATGACGATTCGGTACAATCCTATTGGCCGTGTGTTCTATCTGGATACAAAAGGAACCGTAGACTCGTTGAGCGATGAAGAGCAATTACCGGACCGTCTTGCCGCCACTCTGCTGACTGTAATCACGCTCGCCTACAGGGATGGCGGGTGGGTGCCAATGGACCAAGTCAGAGACTTGCGAAGGAAGACTTCGAGAAGCGTCCTTGAGGACCTTCGGGAACTCGCCAAGCAGCAGTATGTAGAGATTGACAAGGCAAGAAAGCGGGTCAGGCCCGGACCAAGGGTGCCTTTCGAAGTCGATTTCGAAGCATTCTTCCAGCGACTGTCAGAAGAGAAGACTCCACCGCCCGAGGAATAACGGATGTTGCGCCTTCGCTAGTCTTATCAAGAATCCCGTACTGTGCCGCTGGACGGAAAAATGTCACAGAACAGGCGCAGTCTCAGGTTCTCTCACTCGACATGTCCAGTGTGTGGAAGCAACGAGGTCGCGAGAGACGATTTGAAGGGAGATTTGCTCTGCACCAACTGTGGACACATAATCAATCGTGGAGAGACTAGGGCAGTCGGCAAGTTCGACATAGCTCAACATCTAAGACGCGAAGGCAAGTTGACATTCCCTAAGTTACTTGAAGTCACCGGAGCATCGGAAGACAAACTCTTCGGAGTTCTTCAGAGCATGGTGGAAATGGGATTGATCGAGGAGCTCCAGTCATCTTATCAAATGACCAAACGTGGACTCAGGTGGTATAGGCAGAGACTAGGGCAGGAATACGGTTATTGATTGCTCATTCGAGCATCAGTCTGCCCAATCAGAAGATTCGATAGTAATCTAGCTCGAACATCTCGGTCGATTCAGAATCTGCTGATTAGAAAAATCACGCATCTCAATGTTTAATATACTAATAATCGCGGATACGCCGAGGTCCGACTTCGGGTATTCAACATATCTCCCCTCCTAACCACGCGAATACCAACTACTTCTCTTTTGCCTGAGGCCGGACCCACCTCTCTTCGCGGTGAATTCAGCATCTGGCCTTGAGTGAAACGGACAGATTAATCCTGTGGAGCGCTTTCCAAGCAGAGGGAGGACCGCTTGAGCCTTCCGACCGGAAAACCTGAGTGAGCCTGAAACCCACTGCTCACGTTACGTCGGATAAAAGAAAGAGTAGAAGGTGGCGATGTTTGCCACCTTCAGATTCCTAGAGATTACTGCACAGCTTCTTCAGCTTTGCCCTTCTTCTGGACACCGAAGTCTGCTGGCTTGGTGCTCTTGCGCAGAGCCCAGAACACGAGTGCCAGCAGGACCACTACCATCACAGCGAGCTCGAGGTTCATGAGCATGTTTGGTCCAAATCGGTAGGCCACAAGTATCGGAGCAATAATGAGGGAGATCAAGTTGATTACCTTAATCATTGGGTTCAGCGAAGGACCGGCAGTATCCTTCAGAGGATCTCCAACAGTGTCACCCACAACACTTGACTTGTGGCGCTCTGAGCCCTTTCCAGTATTGTTCTTAGGGTCGCGTGGCTCATCTTCGATGGACTTCTTTGTGTTGTCCCATGCTGCTCCGGTGTTTGCCATGAACACAGCAAGCAGCTGACCGGAAACGATTATGCCTGCCAGAAAGCCACCAAGCGCCTCTACGTTCAGCAATATACCGACTACTAGAGGGGACGCAATTGCGAGCACAGCCAAGCTGACTAGCTCTTTCTGAGCGGCTCCGGTTGAAATGGCGACAGCCTTGTCGTAGTCAGGCTTCTTGGTGCCTTCGAGGACACCAGGTATTCGGAACTGCCTACGGACTTCGTTGACCATCTGTCCTGCTGCGCGTGCAACGGCCTTAATGTTCAGAGCTGAGAATATCCACGGGATTGAGGCACCAATCAAAAGCCCTGAGAACACAATTGGTTCCGACAGACGAATTGCAGTCAAGCCCGATGTCACAATGAAACTGTTGAACAGACTGACTGCTGCAATTACTGCAGACGCAATTGCCACACCCTTTGTGATTGCCTTTGTAGTGTTGCCGACAGCATCTAAATCAGCCATTACCTGCTGCGCGGTCTCATCGAAATCGCCCGGTGACAGTTCACCGATGCCGCCTGCGTTGTCGCTGATTGGACCATAGGAATCCATGGCCACGTTGTTGCCGGTGTGTGTCAACATCCCGATGCCGACCAGAGCAATGGCATAGAGCACGAATATTGGATCGGGGGCACCGAAGAACAAAATCCACGAGAGCACAAAGGTAGTTACGATGGCCAGCAGTGCAGCCACTGTCGATTCGTAACCCGAGGCAAGCCCCGAGAGTATCAATGTAGCTGTACCTGTGTCCGTTGATTTCTTCATTTCCTTCACAGGAGCCTTCTCTGTCGAAGTGAAGTAGCTTGTGATGGGATTGAATGAGACTGCAAGCATGACACCGATGCCTATCAGAATTCCGTATCGGATGTCGCCCATGTAAAAGTATGAGATTACGATGGAAACACAAATGGTGAATGCGCTTGACAGTTCGTAGGACATGAACATTGCGTGCTCAGCACCGACTTCTCTATGAAGGAACTTGCCCCACAGGGCCACAGCGTAGGTACCAATCATAGACGAAATGACACCAACCCCGCGCACAACAAGTGGGAACACAATCCAAATCAGCTTGCCACCGAAGACGGGGTCAGGGTTGAGGTAGAGAGCGATACCGATAATCAGAGCTGAAACTATGGTGACTTCATAAGACTCGAAGATGTCTGCGGCCATACCGGCACAATCGCCAACGTTGTCTCCCACGAGGTCAGCAATGACGGCTGCGTTCCGCGGATCGTCTTCGGGCAGGCCTTGTTCAACTTTGCCGACGAGGTCTGCGCCTACGTCGGCTGCCTTCGTGTAGATGCCACCGCCCACTCGCATGAAGAGAGCAAGCAGTGTACCGCCGAGGCCGAATCCTAGCAGAGCGTCAGGGGCTGCGGCACCGAAGAATATGAAGATTGTAGTGCCACCCATCAACCCGAGACCGTCAGTAAGCATACCCGTAAAGGTACCACCGTGATAGGCGATCTCAAGCGCATGATTGTAGCGTTCTCCACGCTCACCCGCCTCTCGAGTGGCTTGAGCAACTCGAACATTGGAGTTGACTGCAACCCGCATACCGAGCTGGCCTACAAGAAGCGAGAAGCACCCGCCCATTAGGAAAGCAATCGTCCTACCTATCGCAACCATGATCATGGCTGTCTCAACCTCGAAGCCGAAGACCGACATGGTCCCGTACCCGAAGACACCATATGCCTCCTGAGTTGGCAGCACGATATAGACGCTCCCAAATAGCAGGACCGTGAGCAATGCCAGAATCGGAAGAACGGTCTTGAGCTGACGTTTGAGGTAGGCTAGTGCGCCTTCTCTGACTGCGCTCCAGACTGCAATCATCTGTTCTGTGCCTTTGTCCTTGGCCTTGACACCCGACCAGAGCCAGTACGCGTAAATCAGGCTCACGACTGCGGCTCCGACCACGGAGAAGACCATGAGTTGTTCGGGAAGCGTCATACTCAGAAATGTACTGAATAGTCCCGTTTGCATGTTACTCTTCACCACACCAAGGCATTGCATGCACGCAAGTTCAGATTATACCGAACTGGACTTGCATCGTGCCCCGTGCGTTTATTGGCGTGCGGCCGAGAAGCGCCCCCTTTAAAGATATGCTTGACCACTCAAGAAACAAGAATGGATAGTCGTGATATGGACGTCACAAAAAGAGTGGATGGTGGACCGAGGGGGATTTGAACCCCCGACCTTCTGAATGCAAATCAGACATTCATACCAACTGAACTATCGGCCCAGTGATTCGAATGCTCGCCGTGTGAGCCTTTTAGCCCTTACGCTCAATATAGTCTGATCTGAGCTCATCGACCCACAGAGGAGCACCCTTGAGCTGAGATGCTTCTTCCGTGCTCAGTTCTTCGTACTTGACTAGCCTCATGTCATCCGGGATAATTCCGCTTACACCCGCCGGGTCTTCAATAATCAGCGTGAAGGGTATCTCGCCTTTCATCGCCTTGTCAATCATCGAGAGAATCTTGCGACCCTTCTTTCGTTGTCGTTCATCATCAGCGAAATTGACAGCACTCTCAATGACGGGACGCGCTCGAAGAAGAACGCCTTCGACATTGCTTATGTATGATTCTGCAGCCGGGCCCGGCTCTATGTCAATTCCGAAGTCTGGAAGCCTGATTGTTCCCGATCCAGAACGAACAACACGGGTGTTTAGAAGAGAAGAGTTGTCCACTCTTATGGTCCATCGGCTCGGGCGTCTCTCCTCTGCACTGAACACGTCGTTCTCGCTGAAATGACAGGCAGGACAATCTATCATGAACATGACGAGCTCGTTGAAAAACGGAATGGGGTACAGCATGGACCGGACCTTCAGGTTTCCCTGTCCGCATGCGGGACACTTTATGCTGTACTCGGACACAAATGCTTCACTCAGCTGTTTCCTTATAGTAGTATTCGATTGACCCAGACACCTTGTTAGGGTCCGTACCTACAAGGCTCAAAAGGACTTGTGGACCTATTCTAGCCCAACACCGGATTTGTTCTTCATCAGCCTACACACCCCTGACTCGATAGACAAGAGGATGCAGTCTAATGGAAGTCAAGAGCATCTACATAGTCAAACGCGAGACCGGGGTCTGTATGTATAACCACGATTTCGAAGACCCGCCTCAGTTCGACCCTCATCTCATCTCATCCTTCATCGTTGCTATGACGTCGTTCTTCGATGAAGCAACCCGGTCAGTCACTTCTCAAGCGAGAGCCTTTGAGGGGGCGGACTATGAGATTCTCGTAGAGTTTGGCACGTGGACACTCGGCGCTCTTTCTGTCACACGAGACACAGCTCACCTTAGGGAGAAACTGAGGAGAACAATCACAAGGTTTGAGGAGCAGTTTAATGTCCTAAGATGGGTTGACCTAGACCTTGCCGTTCACACGAGGTTTGACCACTACGTTCTTGACGAGTTCCTCAAAGACTCGGTGAAGCCGGACAGCACGATTCAGGTCAAGCGTGACTGGCAGTTCTACACGAGAGATGCGGAAGTCGTAGCCCTTCTCAGACTTATTCCAGCCGTCTGCACTGTCAAAGAAGCGGCTGATTTCTTGGAAGTACCAATCGACGTTGCCCTCAACTGGGTTGCAGAGGCTACTTGGGAGAAAGCGGTCACAATCACTAACCCGGTGAAGCCGGATGATATCTACCAGACAACCGCACTCGTGGGTGCTAAGGCTAGAGTCAAGGGAATATCGGCCGAAACGACAAAGGCACTCTCAGAGCTTGACGGAGAGACCCCTCTGGCTATCGCTGCAGAGAAAGTGAAGACTTCGGATCTCAAGCGATTTCTAGACGATATCGCGTTGCTGGCTAGGTACAGGGCAGTCGAGAGAGTGTCACCCTCTCAGGCCGTATTCGTCCTTCACCTGACCGCATTGAAGACCATGATGAACAGGTACGCAAAGCTGTTGGGATTCAGAACCGCCTATCGGATTTTCTCTGAATCTCGGAATCCGCTCCTAGACGCGCACCCGTGGTTGGCATTTGTCGATTTTGAAGAGACACTGGATTTGGACGTGAAAAGCTCGCTCACGACTGCATTTGTGAGAGGAAGCATAACTCCAGAGACCATTACCGATGGGTTCAGACCCCTGTTCCAATCAGTTGTGAGAGAGGCCCGAGGGTTCTTGGGGGCAAAACCAGTGAATACCGTCCTAACCCGAACTAGGCAAGACTTAGAGAAGGAATTTCCTAGCAGAGCTTACGAAATTCCCTGGGAACTGATGACGCAGTAAGAGTTCTTTTGCCATCAGAACAGCCGTCATTGTATGCCGAAACCAGCAAAGAACAAAAGGGAGGCCGACGGCTCCTGAGATGGAAAGCCAGAGGAGCACAGAGATGACGCGAATGGGCAGGAACGTTAACGCCGTATTTCTGTTTGCGGGCGTCAGCGTGCTCCTGCTTGCTGTGCTGCTCAAGTTACTCTATGGCGACAACTCTTTCAAGATCTTCGTGGGCGTTTCTGAGGCCGTCTCTGCTCTGCTTGCATCTCTCATAGGAATCGGAGCTTTCGCACGAGGCGGACTCGCTCGGGATGACGGATTCAGATTGATGAACCTCGCTATTTCAGTTGGCCTAGTTTTCTTCTTTGTCGCCGACGTTGCAGAATACGCGTTGTCCAGCGTCCCTCAAGGGGCACAGCTGTCCTTTGCAGTATATTTGATTCAAGTATGCGGATTGCTGTTCTGGATCATAGGTATCGCGGCCTACCTGAGGGCGTCAAACGAGGTTCTGGGGTATGTGAGTACGCGAGTAATGTGGACTGCATCAGTAGCCTCGTCGATTCTGTTCTCCTCTCTCATGCTCCTCTGGGAAACCGTACGAGGCAGCCACCCAGACCTGTTCTCTCTCGCAAGCAGGGCCCCCATCTTGTTCGGTCTTGCATTTGTTGCGATTTCTATGGCAGCACTGTTCTGGATCTTCAGAACCGGCAGACTCTCATTGCCCATGGGACTGGGCTTCACGGGAGTCTTCCTCTTCTTGATTCAGAACTTCGCTTCACAAGTACTGCTCGAATCCCTCACACCCTATATGCAGATACTTGCAGCAGAGGCATATCTGATTCTGGGGGCTTCTCTGTCAGCGGCTGCATTGCTCCAGAGACCGAGTATTGCCTCCTCGCCTATAGATGGAAATCACGGGGCTCCGTTGCCACCGACTGCCGGCGCGTGAGGAGCTATGGTCTGTATTGCTTCCTCTGTGATTTCCTCTATTCCCTGATGAGCATAGTAGATATCATACACAGTCTTGAACATGCCACCAAGCGCCAAGAGCTCGTCATGGGTGCCTTCCTCTACAATCTTGCCATTGTCGATTACAATAATCTTCGAGGCATTCACGATTGTCGTCAGCCTGTGTGCTATTACCACTGTCGTGCGTTTGGCGAATAGCTTACTCTGCGCATCTTGGACAAGCGACTCAGAGTAGGCATCCAAGCGGCTAGTTGCTTCGTCAAGGACAAGTATTCGAGGGTTAGCCAACATGGTTCGAGCAATCGTAATCATCTGCCTTTGACCAGCACTGAGATTCTTTCCGCTCTCCAGTATGGGTGTCCCGTAACCAAGAGGAAGACCCTTGATGAACTCGTCGGCCCCGATTGCTTGACAAATCTCTTGAACCTCACTGTCTGAGGCAGACGGGTGACCGTAGCAGATGTTGTCCATGATTGTGCCATCGAAGAGATACGGCTCCTGCGGAATAAGTGACACCGCCTCGTGGAGTGACTTGAGTGTTACATGACGGATGTCCTGGTCTCCAATCAGAATCTTTCCCTCCTGCGGATCGTAGAATCTGTTGATAAGAGCGGCAATCGTCGATTTTCCAGCCCCGGTGTGACCCACCAATGCAACAGTTTGTCCCGGTTCTACCGAGAAGCTTACTCCCTTGAGCGCGTGGACGTTGCTGGTCGCCTTCGCAGCAGAACCTTGGCCCATGAAAGATGACGAGTCTTTGGGTACGGCTGAAGGGTCGGTCCTTGCACGCTGAGGCGGCGGTGCTACCATCATCCCTGTGCCTCCGTGTCCCATCGGAGGACCCATGCCTCCCTGTCTGGTCATGAGACTCATGCTGGAATCGGCATCTGGTTTGCCATAGGAGAATACGACGTTCTCAAAGGTGATACCGTCGCTTGCTTCCTTGAGAGGCGTGGCATCTTGAGCATCCCGTATTCCGGGCTTTGCTTCGAGAACATCTGAGATCCTGTCCATCGATGCGAGTGATGCCTGAACTTGGGCAGCCATCATAACTAGAGCGAGAAGCGGCCACATGAAACGGTTCACCAGTGTAATTCCCAGGAAGATCTGGCCGTAGGTAAGAAGTGGCAAAGAACCCACGGCAAGCGAGCCTGCCATGAAGAGCACAGCTGACACCCCAATCATTGCGACCGAGTTCATGAGTGGCTGCATTGCGCTCATGAGCATCATGAATCTGAAACCATATCGGTAGGATTTCTTGTTGAGTTCATAGAGCGTGCCAGCCAGTTCGCCCTCTCTGTTGAAAGCCTTAGCCACATGAATACCGCTGAGGTTCTCCGCGATTTGGCCTGACACCTGCCCCATTGCTCTCTGCGAAGCCAACATGATTCTCTGACCGACTGTGCCGAAAAGAGCGGCAATGGCGGCGATTCCTGGAACAACGACCAAAGAAGTGAGGGCGACGATTGGCGACGTGACCCAGAGAATAAGAAACGTCATGACCAGCAAGAGAATCTGGCCTGCAAACTGGATCAGCACTTGGATGCCTATGCTAAGGTTCGCCGTGTCCGAGGTCACTCGCGATGTCACATTTCCGCTTTGCTGCGACTTGTGATACGACAGGTCAGCTTTCACTAGGTGATCGTACACATCAGCCTGCACGGTCCGAACCATGCCAGCCTGTGCGCCTGAGAGAATCCAGTTGAATGCACCGTTGAATATCCAGCTCCCGAGCTTTATCCCGAGATACAGGAATGTTATGAAGAAGAAGACCCGTACCTCAACGTTGAAGGTCGCAGTCGGGACGATGCCAAAGTCATGTGCGAGGACATTTGCCACATAGTCAATGCCTTGCGAAAGAACAAGTGTATCGAAAACGGAGAAGAGTGTACCGATTACGGAGACAACTGCGCCAATCGCCACCGCACGCTTGAAGCCGCGCAGGTAGCCAAACATACGACGGAGCAATAGTGCCACGGGTCGGCTGCGCTTCTCACGCGAACGCGACATAATTGGCGGACCGCCAGGACCTCGCATTCCCATCACTTACCACCTCTCTGAGCCCTCGCGGGCTTTATCATGGCCGTTGCGCCAGGCAGCCGTTCAAAGATTCGACGGTAGTGTTCTGATGACTTCAACAGCTGGGCATGAGTACCCGCACCAATCAGTGTTCCTTTGTCTAGAATGAGAATGAGGTCCGACTCAACGAGAGTGCGTAGCCTCTGAGTGACTGTTATACTGGTTCTGCCAGTCATCACTTCATTCAGAGCTTTCCTCATCATGTACTCAGTTCGAGCATCAACAGCGCTGACCGAGTCGTCCAGCAGCAGTATCTCAGGGTTGTGAATTATCGCTCGGGCGATTGCAAGCCTCTGACGCTGACCCCCACTGAGCGTCATTCCCCGTTCTCCGATGACCGTGTCATACCCTTCTGGCATCTGAAGAATGAACTCCTCCGCTTGGGCTCTTCTGGCTGCGTCCTGAATCTCCTCGATGGTAGCATCTGTTCGGCCGAATGCTATGTTGTCTTTGACGCTCGCCATGAACAGAAACACATCCTGTTCAACCATGCCGACGTGTGAGCGAACTGTCTTTGTACCTACGTTCTTGAGGTCGACGCCACCCACAGTGATTCTACCTTCGGCTGGATCGTAGAAGCGAAGGAGAAGCTTGAGAACCGTGCTCTTGCCGCTCCCCGGGCTCCCAATCAGTGCGACCCTTGAGCCGCTTGGGATTGTCACATTGAGGTTCCTAAGGGCGTAACTCTCTCCCTGTGCCATTCCGCGTCCGTAAGCGAAGCTCACATTCTCAAAGACAATGTCGCCGTTCCAGTCCACGTGTGGTTCTTCGTTCTCTGGTTCGTTTAGGGGATCTCTCCAGCCCAGAATATTGACTATTCTTTGAGCGTTGACATAGCCGCCGCGAATCATCAGAAGGTTCTGTGGAAGCATGAAGCTTATTCCTTCCAGAGAAACAAGCAACCCAAGAACTTCAATGAGGGTGCCTTCAGTCATCTGGTGAAGGAGAAGAGCATAGCTTCCGTACAGGAGAGCTGTGATTGTCATACCTGTCAGGATTAGCAGGGGGGTATAGAATGCAGCCAAACGCCCCTCACGAGTGCTGATGCTTTCATAGTCCTTGGTGGCCTCCCCGAACTTTGCATTCTCTCCTTCCTCACCGTTGAATGTCCTTACAACCTCGATACCCTGGAATACTCCTTGAGATATGGATGTCAATTCCTCCATCTTCTCTGACTTTGCCTTGCGGACAGGTGCTATGCGGTTGGCATAGCGGTAGGCGAAGATGATGTACAGGGGTATGCCTACAAGAATGATAAGCGTAAACCCATAGATTGGGTATCCCCCGAAGTAGAACACGGACAAACTAGTATCAACATTCGCGAGGACAATCCCTGTTAGAACGAACGACGCAATGGCAGAGATGAAGAATCTCAAAGCAGGGTTCAGCGAGAACCGGACCCATGTTATATCCTGCATAGCAACCGATAGCATCCTCTTGCTATCCACCTCATCGTGAAATGCCATGCTATGGTTCTGGAGTGCCTCAATGAACTGCTGTCTCGCGTCTCGCTCCCAACCCAGAGTCACCACTGCCCAAGCATAGCCAACCATAAAGAACAAGACCAAGTAGGCGACGCCTAAACCCACTATCAACCAGCAAAGCTGTACGAATCGCGCCGTGATTGCATTTGAGCTCGAAAGCTCATCAACGGCTGAGCCTACGACCACCATAGGCAAGACCGTGAGGAGTGAGGAAATGAGCGTCAGAATCGTGGCCCCGATTATTACCCAGGGTCTTCTGATGAGACCGGCGAGCATGTACCGGGATGCAGACCTGCGATTCGTTGTACTGTTATTGGCCAATACTTCAGCCTCCGCTTCTAAGATTCTTAGTCGAAGTTGCGAGATTCTCTACGATTTCTTCGAGCCGCTTCAAGTACCTCTCACGATCATCGCCTTGAAGCGATTCGATTGTTCCGGGCAAGTCCTCGACAACGCCAGAGATCATCGCAAGATAGGCCGATGCCCTCTCAGCCGGATCCATCATTGAGAACCAGAACCGAGGACCTAGCAACGCCTTGCTCTCAAAGAGGTGCATTCGAGCCTCCACTTTCTTAACAACGGTTCGGCCCTTGTCCGATAGCTGGTACGTCTTGCCGCGCCCATCGCTACTAACTGATCTTATCATTCCTTTCCGTTCCATATTACCGAGAATCGGATAGACTGACCCGCAGCTAGGTTTCCACATCCCGCCGCTCCTCTCTTCGAACGTACTCATTATCTGAGTGCCATTCATCTCCTGCGAGTCAAGCATCTTGAGTATCAGGAATCTCAGAAGACCTCTTGGAACCGATTGGATCTCCTGAATCTCTTCTCGTTGCTTGTTTGTCGAGCGTGCGCTCATATGACGATTCCTCGGATTGTATCGGACGCGATATCGAACACGATAAAAACATTCGCTTTGAGGAAGCAAGAAATACCCACTAAGGGCAAGTTCATAAGACAGGTAACGCGGCACGACTGGAAAGATTGGTGGGACTTGACTTGGGTGAGAAGGCTAAGGTAAAGGAGACGCAGAAGCTCTACAGCCGCATGTGGAGGCTGCCGCGCTACAGAAGCATGGTCATTGTCATGGTTCTCTCTATTCTCCTTTCCTCACTCCTCTTAGCTTTTCTCAGATCCAGTGTTACGCCCGGCCTGTGCCTGTCTTGCGTCTTTCTACGTTACGTCTTGCTCTTGGCATTCCCGTTTTTCGTGGGGCCAGAGCTAATCTATCTTGCAACAAGAAGAAAGGGCGCCCCTCTTGACCGCAGAAGAGTGTTTGGCATGGTTGAGTTCGGAGTTCTCTTTTGGCTGGCACTTGGCACGGTAGGAGGCTTGCTTGGCTTCTTGACAGGACTCGACTCGCTTGAAACGAGGTTTTGGATGCTGGGCGCTGGTGTGATGTATCTGGTCTCCGCATTCGTTCTCAAAGCGCTAAGTGACCGCCGAACATCACGCAATCTGACCGCCGCAGCAATCCCGCCACTGCTCTGGTTCGTTATGGCCGCCGCACTAGGCTACACAGAACAGCTGGCGTTTCAGATGCCAACGTTTTGGTACCTTTCTTTCGCATCTTCGATAGTGATCTACTCCATCGCTGTTCTGATCATCTTTCGTGCTGTAAGCAGGCCTTTTGAGAGAGACCTTGGCATTGACGGCCCCCAACTGCTTCGTGCGTTCGCCCATTCATACCTATCAGACAATGCGGAACCTTTCGACAGAGCCATCAGTACCATCGCGACGCAACAGAACATTCCTGTGGAAATCATGGTCTTCAAAGAAAACCGGGGTCTTGTCGTTGTGGGTGTCGTACTTTATGTGCACCCCGGCCCATTCAGGAATGTCGGAAGCAGCTTTCTGACATCAACGATCATAGACCATATTGAATCGAAGTACGCGGTCCCGGCGTTCGTAATGCATGGTAGTTGTACCCATCACCAAAACCTTGCCAATAAGGAGCAATTCGCGAAAGTTCTAGCAAAGATAGATGAACTGATTGACACTGCTTCCACTGTCGACTCGGTATCCGGACCGCACTGGTCAGCCATGGGGAGATTCAAGGTCTGGACGATGTTCCTTGGAGACAGTGTTCTAACGATTACAACAAGTGCTCCCGAGTTTACAGATGACATCTTCATAGAAGTCGGCCGGGAAGCAGCTAAGGCAGTGCGGAATCGAGTTCCGAAGATTGCTGATGTCGCAGTTGTCGATGCCCACAATTGCATAAGCGATGAAGCAATCTCGGTAATGCCTGGAGATCCTCAGGCCACAGAGTTCATAGACTCCATGTCGAAAGCGGTCTCATCTACAATGGACAGGCCCTGGGAACGTATCAATGTCGGGGCCTATCGCATCATTCCGGATGATGTAGGAGTCAAAGATGGTATGGGGCCGGGTGGGATTGTGGCTCTTGTTATCAAGACGGCGTCTCATGAAACGGCTTTGTTGTCGGTCGACGGAAACAACATGGAATCGGGATTCAGAGAAAAAGCAATAGCATCTCTCAAGTCCCTCGGGTTTGACCAAGCAGAGATTGTGACAACAGATACCCACATTGTGAATGCGGTATCCCTATCGAGCAAAGGCTATCCTCCTGTTGGTAGGCTGAAGCCAGAGGAGATTCTTGGTAACATAGATGAGGCCGCCGTCAAGGCTAGAGAGAGAATCACAGTCGTCAAAGCCGGTTTCAACTTCGGAGAGGTGAAGGGACTCATGACCTACGGAGTGAAGGGATACGATACTCTGACCGAGGACGTTGCTGAGGCAAGCCGTCTCGCCAAGCGCGTCGGCGTCGCATCCGCGGGGCTCACGATTCTCCTGTCAGTACTTCTCACTTTCTTAGTTTAGCGAGGAAGCAAGGGCACCATACACATATGCCCAACCCGAAGTATTAATGTACCATCGTGAACAGAATACCCATCTCGGCAGGTGCAACAGTTGAGTAAGAAGCGAGTGCTTGTTTGCCTAACAGGAGCAAGTGGATCGATATACGGACTCAGACTGGTGAGGGCATTGAAGCGTCTTGGTCATGAAGTGCATCTGGTTGTAAGCAAGTGGGGCGCAGACACACTTCTGCACGAGACCGACGTAACTGTCGAGCAACTAGGTGCGGAGGTCGACACAGTCTATGACGAGCACGACTTATCAGCGGGTCCGGCCAGTGGTAGCTTCCATCTAGACTCAATGGCCGTCGTGCCGTGCTCAATGAAGACATTGGCAGGCATAGCACACGGGTACGCGGACAATCTGATAACAAGGGCAGCCGATTGTTGCCTCAAAGAAAGGAAGACTCTCGTGCTCGTGCCAAGGGAGACACCTTTGAACCTCATCCATATTCGCAATATGGAGCTCGTGACAGAGGCTGGCGCCATTGTCCTGCCTGCGAGCCCTGCATTCTGGCACAAACCCGATACCGTCGAGGAACTCGTTGACTCCATCGTTGATCGCATCTTGGTTCATATGCACGTTATTGCCAAGCCAACGATCGAATGGAAAGGCCCGAACGGTGTGGAGAACGAATAGTGCTCCTTTGCAGAACGTTACAGAAGCTCACTCCACATAACATTGCTGGAGCCTACTGCAGATAGAGCCCTATCGTGAGAGTGTGAGAGCAGTATCTGCAATTCACAGCTTTTCTTTCTTCTAGCGCCTGCACCTGCTCCGCATCAAAGGGCGCACCACATCTCAGACAGATCCATGAATCCATGCTCTCAGCCAGCTCATCAATGGTGATGGGTAGCATCGCGATATCTTCGCCGAGTGCATCAACCTTTACCTGAGCATGTCGGCCGGTCTCGGGGCCGCTAATCAGAAACACGACGGCAACCTTCTTGCCCGTGTACTTACCCTCGGCGTAGCCCCTGATCGTGCCGATGAACTCTGCGTTGACCACTTTCTCGTCCCTGTCAACTATGTGGAAGTTCTTTGCAGGCAGAAGCTTCTCAGCTTTGGTGAAAAGCACGCGTGCGTTCCACTCCATGATCTGTTCCTGATTGGTCTTTGTTAGATTGGTCAGCAGCAAGTCGAACTCTTTCGATGTCTTGTCGGAGGGCTTGAGCAAATCACAAACAGACCGGATTATGTACGGCTCAACTTGTAACGTGTGCAGCTGATCGCGGAAGTCTATGTATGAGACAGTGGCAACAACTTTGCCCTGCACGCAGTCTTTTGTAGGAAACAGAGTGAACTGGGGGCTGCGAAAGCCTCCAACTTCTACTCGCGGGATGGATTTGACTGTCTCACCTGCCATTTCCATACAATCCTGAGGGAATGCAACTATGCTCACAGTGACGTTTGTCACAACGTAACCCGTGTCGTTCTTCACCTTGACTTTGTAATCAAACTTGCCGCCAATGATATCACATCCGCGCGCTACCTTCACTTCCTCGATCCTCTCTTCCATAGGTTGAACAAGAGTCTCAGTGTGGGCCTCAGGTTCTGGCTCCGGAGCTTCGACAGGGGGCCTCGCTCGCTCTGCTTGAATCTCTGTATAGGCGGCGCGCATCGCCTCAGCATGATCATGTGGAACATCCAGAACAATCTTTCCGTGAAGGGGACACAAGAGAACTACTCGGGACTCCCGTCCAGACTCCTTTGCGTATACGAGACCCAGAGGCTCGTAGCACTCAGGACACTGATACAAATGAACATACATCTTCACGAGTGTCTTTTGGTCAAGGTTGGGTACAAAGAATCGCTTGGTCCGATGTCCGTTTCGGCAATCCAGGTCAAACTCGGAGAGACCTCTTCGATTCTCGACGTCACGCAACACAAGGGGCATGTTGCACCTTTGGCAAGTAAGACTTCGAACTATTGAGGGCTCACGATCTATGCCTGGTTCTCTCTCCTTGACGTACTTGAAAACCTCTACAGGGACCGATCGCTCCTGAACTCCGTGAATGGGACAAACTACATCGAAGTCGATACCCCGACGCGTTTCTCTGGCATCAAGAATATGAGTAAGAAGGCCGCAGTCGGTGCAGGAAAGAAGAGCCGTGGCAATCCGGTCCTTGACGCTATCATTCCAGACAATCGGGATAACGCGGTCTATGCAATGACTGTTACTAGGACTACTGCAACGGAATCTGTAACCGGTTTGGAACTCCTCGACTGAGCGTATGGCAAGTAGCCTACCGGTGGAGCGAGAGATCAGCATTGCCCTCACAATCGCATCTGGCGGAATCTCCTCGACGGCTTCCTTGAGAATAGGCAGAATGCTTGTTGGCACATCCTTCTTCAACAGGCCGTGCTCGGGACACGAGGTAATCACTCTTGCTTCATCACGTCGCTCTTCAATACGCGACACCGCCCCTGGAAGGCCGCAGATATCACAGTAGGCGATTCGCTGGAGTATGCTCTTCAATAGCGGGGCCTCAGTTGAGCGAGGAACATACCTTGTAGATCTGTGGCCGTTTGGACATCGTATGAATAGTTCAAGAATACCACGTCTCTCGGAGATTTCGCTCACAGCATACGTCTGTCCACATTGAGGACACCTGAATGAGTCTATAATCGACTTGGGACTATCAACGTCTCCACCCGCCAAGACGACTGCAGGTGCAAAAGCTAGGGGATACTCTCTCTTCTGCGGACCGTGAATCGGGCAGAGAAATGTGCTATATACCTTGATGCCTGCAGTCTGCGAATCTATGAGACTCATGTTGAGACCGCACTCAAGGCAGACGTACATCTTCTTGAACAGGTCATTCGTCATTTCCTTTGCTTCGTGCTCAGCTACCCTTCTGACACCTCTGTGACCGCTAAGACACTGTACGTCCATTGTCAGTATCATGTCATGAAGGTCTGCGCTGCGGACGTAGAGGGGCTCATTACATCTTCTGCACGAGAACATATAATCGACCTCGGGCGCGGTTCAAGGTTCGGCAATAGTAGAGTGGAAGACTGCATTAATATGGTTGTTGTGGGGGAACTGGCCATCCAATCCAGCCATTCCCTGCAAATCCAAGCGGACGACCGTATTGCACGCTCGACCTGCAAGTGCATAGCTACTGTCGTTTCTTCTCATCCTTGAGCTTGACGCCCTTGGTGTCAACACTCTCAAGCACTTTATCCCCGGACTTCTTGACCTTTGAACGGTAGCCGCGGGTTGTATAGATTCGGATTGTCTTCATTTGTCGAGACAAGCTTCGCGCCACAGAACTCATCTCTAGAACTGGCCACAGCTCATACCCGCTTGATCCTCTCTCGAATAACATGAGATTGTCCAAAGGATACTTACCAGGGTAGTAGTTGACAGATACACGATCCGGGAAGTCGATGTACACGTACATTGGATCTATCCCGGCCTCGCTAGCGATCTCTCTCTCAATCTCAAACTGACCGTCGACTGTAGCCACTTTTCCTAGGAACTCGGGATCCGAGATTGCCCTAGTGCTTGCCATCTTGATGAGGTATCTCCTGGTGTAATCTTGAAACAGACGACAGGCAGTCGACATCTCCTCTGATGCGTCGGGTACAGCTGTCAGTAGTGTGTTGTACAGCGAGAGGTCGTCGCACTCAAGAAAGGAACCAATGTCATCTGCTGGCGACTTTATGATTTGGGATCCGGCCTCATCGAGTATGCGGAGCAGCATCAGTTCCGCAGCTCTCACGGCCTTGTGATAGTAGAGAGCCTCGAACATGTTGGCCCCAGCAGACAGGTAAGACTCCAAGGTGAATAGCGAGCCTCGTTCGACAGCCAGGTGATCTCGTAGGATTCGTGAATTTGTGAACAACCTAGGAAACTCTACAGGAGCATACTTCACCCCGGCAAAGTAAGCATCTCTCATCAAACTGTCAACAAGATGTGGGTTGATGGGTATCGTCAGAAGGTCTACCCGATAACCGCGAATCTGAAAACCTCTCTCAATCGATGTCTTCAATTCCTCGATGGAATAGCTGCTTCCTTTGACGATCTCTGATATCTCGGATTCCTCAAGAATAAGACGCGCCAGTCTCCTGCGGTCAGTACCTCTCACTGCAAGGTATTCTTCCATGACATTCGACCACGGTCCGTGAGCTAATGTCAACAACATCGAGGCCAATCGAGCTACTTGGATATCGTTAGTGTCAGCGCCTAGGTTCTCAAAGAGCACCTGAGTGACATACATCTTACCCGGCATGCGGCTCATGGCAGTCATTTCGGCACCCGGATACACAAGCTGCGTGCACGCAGGGTACGAAATGCGTCTAAGTCTCTGGGTCATCTTGAGGTCAAGTATGGCCTTCTCAATCTGGGTCATGCCTACGTATCCGTGGACAGGATCCTTGATTTCGACTGCTGTTGCTAGGTCTTTGGCGAGCATCGGTGAGCCCTCGAAGATGTGCCTTGTCTTCTTAACTTTGGGCTTTTGCTTTGATTGGCAGATTGTCGGGCCTTTCTGCCGCCCCCATGGTCGGTGCCCGACTCATCTGCCTAAAGAATATCAGTCGTAGAGCAAAGCCGTAGAATATCCTCTACTTCTTGCGCCTGCGAAAGACAGCGAACAGAACTGTGACAACAGCGATGATTATAGCAGCGGACAAAGCAGTTGCATAGATTGTCTGTGTTGCCATCTGCTTAACAGCTATGCCGACAGACGCCCATATGACCACTAGAGGAAATGCAATCTCATTTCTGCGTATGATCATGAGAATGGTGATCACTAGAGCCACCACTATGACCACAGCCGTCCAGAGGGCTTGCACATCTAGCGGTATTCCAGGAATCAGTACGTTGAGCACTGAGGCGGTGTTTGCGATAGTCGCAAGCGAAATCCAACCAAGGTAAACGCTCACAGGAAGATGAACTGCAAGTCGCTCTTTCATTGCAACAGCCGTCTTTCCAATGCCCAGACGCAAGTATATGATTAGGAGCGAAAACAGCAGAACGACTATGGGGACCATTGATAGCACAAGAAGGGCCGGCATTCCGTAGGAGTAATGAAAGAGGAATAGCCAGGTAATGTTGGCAAGCGATGCCAAGACGTACCAAAGGCCAATCTGCTTCAAGTAAGGAGCATCACGCTGATTAGCTCTGACTTGATAGACCATGAATACTCCTAGAAGTATGTAGATTACACCCCAAATCGCGAACACGTAGCCTGGCGGAGTGAAAAGGTTTGGATAGCTGTCCGCCACTGCACCGGTGGTAACGCCATTCAGAGGAATTACGTTCGCCAGCAGATTGACGGCAAGCGCAGCCAATATGGATAACGCATTGGCAATCTGCAAGAATCTTGGACTTATATTAGATGCCATAGTCTTAACAATCGTGAAGTTCCCCTAGATAAACCTTCTGATAGGATACATGCACCAGGTTCTTGAGCACGCCCCATAATATGTGGGCTATCAGGAGCAGACCAACTCCAAGCCGCTTAGGGATTAGGTGAAAGTCTTCAGTGTCACGTCCCATCTGTGCTGCACAAAGGCCCTGAACTCCTCCAGCCGCTTCTCATTCCGAGTAGGCTTGAACAGCCTTGAGAATCTGCCCTGCATTTCGAGGAATTCCTCGATTGGCTTTCTCTTTGCGGGATCTTGGTATCTCTTGCTGATTGGACTGAGTTCAAACTTGTCGCCTACCCTCTCCCAGAGTATCCAGTAACCAGTCTCCACTGCGAGCTTCCCTATCTCGACACCTTTCTCCACGGGGTAGTTCCATGCTTGTGGGCAAGGCACGAAGATGTGGATGAACTTGGGTCCTCGTATGTCACGGGCCTTTCTGAACTTATCATAGAGGTCACGAGGATATGCGGTGTTAGCAGTAGCTTGGTAGACAGGTTCGTGTGCTGCAATTATCAAGTCGAGAAGTTTCTCGGGTTCGGTCTTGCCGTACCAAGTTGTGCTAGTCTGAGCATACAGTGGTGTAGCTCCAGAGCGCTGTGTACCTGTGTTGCTATAGACTTGGTTGTTGTAACAGACATAGAGCATGTCTGTCCTGCGCTCGAATGCTCCGCTCAATGCCTGAATACCGATATCGAACGTTCCGCCGTCTCCAGCCCACACCAGCACCTGAGTAGAGTCGCGCCCCTTAACTTTGAGAGCTGCCTTCACGCCCGAGGCGGTTGCTGCAGCGGCCATGAATGCGGTGTTCAGCACCGGGACGTCCAAACACTCCTTGGGCCACAGTGACTGTACGACGCTGGTACAACAGGCAGGCACAACCTGTATGACATCCCCCTCAAGGGCCTTGAGAGCGTGTCTCAGTCCTACCATGTCTTGGCATCCTGCACACGAAGCATTCCCCTTCAAAACGTACTCCCGTTGCGGCATTTCCTTCGCAGTGACCATTTTCCTCACTCCATCAAATCATGCCAGGTCTCCTCAGGACCCAGGTTTCCAGACTCCAGCGACTTGAATGTATCAAGGATAACCTCCTTGATATCAGTGATTGTAACGTCGCGACCTCCGAAGCCCCCGACGTAACTCTTGATCATGGGACGGTACTTGGTGGCATATAGCGAAGAACGTAGGTCGCTTACGGCTGGACCACCAAACCCGTACGACAATCCTCTGTCGAAACAGGCAAACGCCTTTGCTTTCTTTGCGAGCTCTCGAGCTCTGGCTACCGGGAATGGGCGAAACATCCTGAGGCGTGCATTACCAACTTTGTAGCCCTCGTCTCTCAGCTGGTCAATCGCATCCTTC
>PRDJ01000054.1 GCA_003345555.1 Candidatus Thorarchaeota archaeon | reverse complement strand
GTCAGAGATGAGGAGACTGGCAACTATGTGATGGTAGGCAAGACCTTCAAGGGTCTCACAGATTATGAATTTGGAGTCATGACAGACAGACTGCTTGGTATCCAGATTGGGCGGGATGGTCACATAGTAAAGGTGAGGCCAGAAGTGGTTGTCGAGGTTTTGGCTTCAGACATTCAAGACAGTCCGCGGTACGAAGCGGGGATGGCTCTCAGGTTTGCACGTATAACGGCAATCAGGGACGACAGGCGGCCTGAAGATGCTACAACGCTTGAGGAGCTAAGACGAGCATACAATGCTCAGTTCAAGCGCAAAGCGAAATGAACCGAATATGATTCTGTCATATGGCAGTGTGGGATAGCTGACAATGGTAAGCAATAGCAACAGCTCCGTTGGTACTCTGTGCCTCCGTCACTCGGCGGCTTTAAGCAATGGATATATATGCCAAGCCATAACGCAACACTCCCCAGACGCTTGGGAAGTGCCATGCGATGTACTACGAATTGGCCTTTATTCCATTCTTCATTGTCATTTTCTTGTTTGTCGTCTTCTGGATTGTGGCAGAAGGAACGCGTTGGCAGAAACACAAATTCCTAGGTGTATTCGCCAGGTTCATACAATCGTCTGCTCGCAAGTCATTTCTTGTCTTCTTTCTCCTTCTGGTGGCCATGATTCCTGTCACTCTCGGTGTCGTAACAGGCTATTGGATTGACGGATGGTTAGTCCATGCCACCTTCTCATCGACAGCGCCGATAGTTGATACACTGCTCATCATTCTGTTCTTAAGTGCGGCCATGCTGCCTGTCATCTGGAGCCATTTCAGAAAGTGGCGGCAGGCTGTCAGAAGTGCGGCTGAGACGAGAGTACGAGCACTGGCATAGTGACAACACTCTGCCATCTGACTTAATGAGCCACAGTCAGATGATAGTCCATCTCTTACAGATCCCGGGAGACATATCGCGATGAGCACCGTTGACATGGGAAATGGAATCTATGTGGTCGTGGGTGGACCCTTCCCCAAGTGCAACACGCTCGTGGTTCAATCAGGAGAAATCGTCGTTGTCGACCCTGGATGCTCCGTGGAAGCTCTGCGATCTCTTCTAGCGAAGCTAGGTCTTGAACTCCGTGATATCGATACGATTGTGCTGAGTCACATTCATCCTGATCACATCACCCATGCGGTAAGGCTCAACAGAATCTCAAAGTGCAGGATTGCCGCGAATGAGATTACTGCACCTCTGTTCAACGACAAAGAGGAGATGAAGAGATTCCTTGGATTCCATCAGGGGCATCCAGTACGCCGCCTCTGGGAAGATATGGTTAACGAACGAATGCATGGTGCACTTGATGACGGACGCGTGGATGAAGTCCTTTCAGATGGTGACAGGATAGCTCTCGACAATCTTACACTCAAAATGATTCTGACACCTGGACACCTTCCCGATCATATGTGCGTTGAGATTGTGGAACCCCGTTACCTGTTCGGCGCAGATATTGACTGCACGCCATTCGGTCCATTCTATGGTCATCCGAACTCATCGATTGAATCCTTCAAAGAAACGGTTCGCAAACTGCAGGAATCAGACTATCGTTGTTTGATTAGCGGTCATCTGGAGAAGCCCGCCATTCAGAACTACAAGGCAGCACTGGAGGAATACATGATGCACTTCGATGCAAGAGAAGAGAAGGTCCTCAGAGCTGTAAGAAGCGGGGCAACGTCCGTCAATGAAATCATGGTAAACCCGATAATCTACCCCTCGTTATCAAGTCCCGTGATGCTCCAGTTCGAGAGATGGATGATTGAGCACCACTTGAAGTCGCTTGTGAGTCACGGGAAGCTGGCCGAGACCGGTGAGGGGCATTTTCTGCCCATTCCTTGATGACGCGCCACAGTCCTGATTCGCTGAAATGGATGGAAGCCCCCACACGCGTGTGACCGTGACCACTGCAATAAGGCAGGCCATCACAAGCGATATCTTCTTTTTGCTTTGAGGGGGACAGACAATCCGTTGGAGGATTTGATATGCCTACAGACCGAAAGGAACTTGCTGCACTGAAATGTGTACCCTGTCGGGGTGGTGTACCGCCTCTTGGAGACCTCAAGATACGGGAGATGCTCCCTGCTGTTCCCGGTTGGACAAGAATCAAGGACGAAGGAATCGACAAAATACGGAAGGAGTTCAAGTTCAAAGATTTCAAAGCGGCGATGATTTTTGTCAATAAGGTCGCTGACATCGCAGAGGAACAAGGGCATCACCCAAACATACTGATTGATTGGAACAAGGTCACGCTGACGCTGTGGACACATGCAATCAAAGGTCTTTTCGACAATGACTTCATTCTGGCTGCGAAGATAGACGAGATGAAATGAAACTGGCCTCCCTGGTTGCAGGGTCACTTGAATTCGCGTCATTCGCTACGCATATATCTAGAACCAGACCAGCCGACCTAGCCCAAAGGTTGAATCAGCCAGTTTGCAGTTGGGAGCAGGCGCCCGCATGGAGAGTCTTCGGTTCATTGTCATTGCATTCATGATAGCAATATTGCTGCCGCAAGCAAGCTGCCAAGTTATGCAAGCTCCGGCATTCAGTGGACAATGTCCTATACATATGATTGCCAGCCAAGGGGAATCTGAATCGATTTACCATGGCGGCACTGTCGACAGAATCATTGTGACTCAATATCTGAATCTGACTAGTGCATTGGCCGCAGTTGATACTGGCGAGGCCGATGTCTTCGGCCATAGAATCAACGCGACCGACTATGGCATCGTCGGAAGCTATAGCAGCTTGAGATTGCAGTGGGCGTATGACATCCTTGGATGCATGCTTGTCATAAACAGTCGCATGGCCCCCCTCAACGACTCCCACCTGAGACGAGCGATGGCATTTGCAGCGAACAAGACATGGATTACTTCCACCGCAATGCACGGAGAAGCCGATCCCATAGACTTCGCCCTGCCCCTATGCAACGAGTTCTCGATAGAGAAGAATGAAGGCGGGTTGTTCTACGATGCGAATCTGGGCAGCGCAATGAATGAGCTTGCCATGGCAGGGATGCTAGATGTCGATAACGACTCCTTGGTTGAAGCTCCAAATGGCACAGAGATTTCATTCACGCTCTGGTATCCTAACGATACGGAAGGAATGAATGAGACAGCCGCCATTATCTCCGCGAATCTGTTGTCATCAGGCATCAACAATACAATTGTACCGATGGAGTATGCAGTTCTTCAGGACAGAATCCAAACACACAATGAAAGCTTCAGTCTGGCACTCTACCACCAGACTATGGACGAGTATGGCTTCGAATGGATCGCAACCACCTTCCTCAGCTCGATGCGAGAAGTGGACGGCGAGAACGTGGCCAACATAGATGACTCGCGACTCAACCAGTTGGCGTGGGAGTATATGGATAACATCCTTCTCGACCAAGCAAGAGCAATAGGTCTGGAGGCGGTGAGAGTAGTCAGAGACCTATGTCCAATTATCCCGTTGTTCGCGTACAGGTGGCTGTCCGTTTACAATGATGCACGGTTCCAAGGATGGGTGAACGACTCGCTTGCGGGAGCGTTTGGTCCTTGGAATCCCGTTAGCATAACCGCAAGAACAGGAATGCCAAACGAGATGAGAATTGCAGTCTTGCCCGCTTTTTTCGACTCCTTCTTCTGTTCGCTCAATCTTTTCAGAACAGGGATAGTCATCAACAGTGACTGGATCTCGAAACGCTTCTTCAATCCATATCTACTGGTTTACGATTCCTCGCTGGAGACAACGCTTGATGGCCGAGCGGTTCCTCGTCTTGCCACATCGTGGGAGATGCTCTATCTTGGTCTTGTTCCGGACCTTAATGCATCTCAATGCCGGACTCAGTTCTACATCGACCCCAATGCCCTCTGGACAGACGGCGTTGCAGTTGATGCTCAAGACTATCGCTTCACATTGGAGTGCTACGCCAACAGCTCAGTAACTGCTTACTCGAATTTGTTAGCAGGTGTAAAGACTCTAGGAGACTACGTGGCAGGAATCAATTATGACGACCTTGACATGTTCAGTTTTCGTCTACTAGGTGCTTTGCCCATACTCCCGAGGCATGTCTGGGAAGGCAAGAACCCGCTCAACTGGGAACCAAATGTACAAGACGCTATCGGATCCGGACCGTTCAAAGTTCTCTCATTTGAACCCAATTCGTCTTTGGTGCTAACCACGAATTCAGAATACTACCCTGTGCTAGATACAGAAGCTCCCAAGCTGAAATCGTTCTATGTTATACCTGGATCTCCGACTCCGGCTGAAACCGTCGTGCTGCGGGCCTACATTGAGGACCGAAGCAGAATCAGAAATGTAATGCTCCACTACACCTATCGCGTCGGTTCTGCCAATTTCAGCTATAGTTCGGAAATGGAGCTGGGTGCCCTAGGGTACCAAGGAACAATACCTGCAAGAGTAACAGCAACTACTGTCAATTTTGAAATCAACGCCACAGATATCTGGGGAAACTCAGCCATCGTCGTCTCTGGTTACTACTCTCGTCCGACAACTACTATTAACTTCTGGCAGACTCTGACACCGTACGTAATTGTGACTGCTGTCGCACTAGCTTCGGTAATCCTTGCATTCATTCTCAAAAGTCGGAAGTAGACCATACCTACTGAGAGGGCTTCTTTCGTATCCAGCGAAGTATCCCTATTGCAAGAATCACACCTGCGCTCACCCCGACCACAATGAATGGAGCATAAACAATCAACGGATTAGTTGGCCATATCGATTCTAAGGCAAGCCCTGCCGCTTTCCAAGAGTCTGCAATCGCACCTAGGTGACCGGAGATGATTGTCAGGTTGTCCGCAACCGAGGCAAGTGCAGAAGTCAGATTGCCCGTTGAGTTGTACATGTCAACCAAGTGATGGAACGTGTTTGAAACAATAGTCTCATGCGGTGTGATGTTGAACGGGTTTGTCAGGCTACGGTTATCTGCCAAGGCGTCAAAATGCGGCAATGCTTTGGCAGCCTCAGTGCTGAAGGTTGCTAGATCCACCGTAGACATGAGAAACGAAAGTTTCTCGAGGGCGGCCCTGAAGGAAAGATATTGAAGGGTTGTCTGGGCCTCCAGCCCAAGTCCTATGAAGAGGAGCAGAAGCGCTTTGTTATAGACTTCATCCGGAATCCCATTGAACACACTGAGATATGATGACAGACCATCCGGAGTCATGTCAGAACTCATTCTCCTGAATGCACCTTCGCCAAAGCCCCAGATGTACCCATACGGACTTCCAGGAGCATACGAAGATGAGCTGCCAAGCAACCTATCGCGGATGTAAGGCCCCAGATATGAGGGCACATCTTGCACTGGCGTTCCACCCGGCAGCAAAGAAACGCTAATCCAATCCCGGCTTCCCCATGCGAGGCCCAAGTTCGGATAACTGATTCTTGTGTAGTTACCCCGGCCGTCAATCGGATAACCAAAGCTGTCTCCGAATGAGCCCACGCCAGGATCCATGATGGTGGCCGTGCCATCAGTATCATTGTAGCCTACAACGACGACACCGTGGGCACCGCTCGAACTGTTGTGCATCCTGAATTCATCATAGTCGTGAGCGGGCAGCCAACGAGGATCGACGCTAATGATGAGAGGTCTACCGTCGTCAATGAGCTGCTTCATCAACTGCATTGCGTCTTCCTGACTGGAAAGCACTCCAACATTGATTCCCTGTGAATTGAGGTATCCAATCTGTCCCTCGAGGTTGGAGATCCCGGAACCTAGGTAAACAGTCTGGTTTAGACCATACAGGTTTGCGAGGAACTCAGTCGGTTCCACTTGTTGATAGAGGGCTCCCGGAACCATGAGCAAGGTGTCATTGTACCTGATATAGGCAAAAGAGAAACCAACGCCAGTGATAGCCAGTACGTCATGCAGGTCTAGGTCAACACCTAAGTATTGACAAACCATTGAAAGCGTGGCCCAGGCGCATAGGCCATTTATCTCCTGCCACACGTAGGGCACACCTTCAAGAATCACTGCTCCGTCAGCGGCAAGAGTACTTCCCCCGGCTGACTCCGGTCCGTTCACTGCATAATTGGCAGTCGCCACCGGAGCACTACCAAGGATGAGTAGGATGAGGATAGATGCTGCAGAATACTTCACTGTTGGTCAGGAATAAGTCGCGCGACTTGACAACATAATCGTTTTCATCTGGGACAAGTGCCTCTACATTTGAAAATCCTTATTGGTCAATCTGTATGCGAGCCAGCTCGAAGACGAGGTCTCTTGCCTTGAACTACCATCTGGTCCTCACACGGCAGTGCAATCTCAACTGCGCATATTGCCACGGAGGGGAAGAACGAGGGCCCGATGCGGAGCTGCAGTACTCTCTTGACGACCTTGCCTCATTCTTGAGTCATGACAAGGATGTCCAACTGATGCTCTATGGAGGGGAGCCAACCTTGCGCATACCCCTCATAGCTCAGATCATGGATAGGTTTCCCAGCGCCCGATTCCAGTTGCAGACAAATGCCCTGCGGCTCAGTAAAATCCCAGAGCCGTATGTCAAACGCTTTCACTCAATATTGGTGTCCATCGATGGTACAAGGAGCACAACCGATGGATACAGGGCGCCCGGTGTGTATGACCATGTCATCGAGAATGTCAAATGGCTCAGAAAGATCAGATACGAAGGGGACGTCGTAGCACGCATGGCAGTCTCACAGCAGAGTGACATCTACAGAGACGTGCATCACTTGCTAGGACTAACTGAGCCGAGATTCGACCACGTCCACTGGCAGCTTAACGTCATCTGGGATGCCGAAGGCAACTGGACAGACTTTGATGGTTGGGTCGCAGAATCTTACAATCCGGGGATAACGAAACTTGTCGACGATTGGGTCAGGACAATGGAAGGCGGCATTGTCGAAGGAATTGTGCCATTTCTTCCTGTTACCTACACACTGCTCACAGGAAAACCCTCGGGGCTCCGGTGCGGATCTGGATTGGATACGTTTGCCATCCATGTAGACGGATCAATTGGCGTCTGCCCCATATCACCAGACTGGCCTTTCTCGATTGTGGGAGATATTTGGACAACGAGACCTAGCCTGCTTAGGAACAAAATGAGTGTGGAAGAACCTTGCCCATCGTGTGAAGAGTTCACGGTGTGCGGAGGAAGGTGCCTGTTCGCAAACAAAGAGAGATTATGGGGAGTAGGCGGCTATCAGAAGGTCTGCAATACCGTCAGACACCTGATTGAGAGCCTTCGCATCAAGATGCCTCACGTAAAGGAACTGATTGACGACGGTACCGTCGCGGTTGAGGATTTCAACTATCCTGAATTCAACAATGGGTGTGAAATAATCCCCTAGACATCCTCTTCCTTGTCTTCCTGTTCGGACTCATACAGGTCCTTCTGCATTACCATGAGATCTATTCCGGAACTCTGATGACGTTCGACGGGCTTGTAACCGATGCCCTCGTAGAACTTGGCCTGAGAGTCCCTAGCGCTGAGCACTTCGAGCTGAACGGATTTTGCACCCATGTGAGTCAGAAGATTCTCCGCGTATTCCACCAGGAAAGTTCCGACCCGTCTATTACGAAATCTCTCAAGGACAGCAACACGGCTTATGGTTCCTACCTGACCCTGAAGCTGCACTTTCATTGTTCCAACTATAGAGTCCCCGATGATTGCCACGTAGACATTTCCCATCTGGATTGACCGAGATATCTTATCTAGACCATCTTGCACGCCTGTGGGTTCCTTTGGCAAGCGCTTCTTTGGGCCTGCGTAAGCCTCTTGCAGGATAGACCGGACCGTGTTCACTTCACCGAGCTCGGCACGGCGAATCGAAACTTCAGCATAGTCATACATGGCAAACCCGACCTTCGGTGAGCTGTCTTCATCTAATAGGGCCATTTGGACATAAAGTATTTGGACGGGGAACAAATAGCCTTTCATTGGAGACCACAGGGCAAATAGCGAGCACCAGACGCCACTCTGCCAATGCGAACTAGTGCCACCATTCTCCCAAGAGACTGTGAGGAACAAAGCCTGTGCCAAGGGAATCTGGTATAGTCGTGAGACAAGGGGCAGAAGCTGATCGGGATTGGATAAAGGGCCTGCTCAGAAAGTACTGGGCATCAACGAACATAGCATCAAGGGGACAGCTTCACGATGCCAGCCGACTACCGGCCTTGGTCGCAGTGCTCAAGGGAAGAAGAATAGGTCTTCTTACCTATAGGATAGCTGAGGACGAATGTGAGATTGTCACTCTAAACAGCGTATCGGAGAATACCGGAGCCGGCACTGCTCTTGTTCAAGCAGCCGAACACCGAGCATCGCTTGAAGGATGCACGAGAATGAGGCTGATTACAACAAACGATAACACAAATGCTCTGCACTTCTATCAGAAGAGAGGCTTTCACATTGTTGCGGTTCGCCTGAAAGCCATCGAGCGAGCGAGAAAGCTAAAACCCGAGATACCGGTGTCGGGGTTAGATGGTATTCCGATTTCGGACGAGATAGAACTTGAGAAGAGCATCTAGGCTCGGAGAGTCTGCTGATACGCGCGGCTTCCTTGTGGAACGCCCTCCCAACCATCCATTTGACTGCAGCCTAGAGGTTTTTAACGTCCGGCCTTCTGCCCTATGCCCGGCGATCATGAGATGAGTAAAGAGCCAGTAGTCCAAGTCGGATACAACCTTGAAGGCGTTGCTTTCGGTATGACAGATGGCGTCATCTGTTTTCTAGGAATCATCATTGGTGTTGCGCAGGCAACGCAAGACCTTACCCTCGTTCTGGTCGCCGCCGTCGTGGGTGGAGTGGCTGATGCAATGGGCAACTCCTTCGGGTTCTTTGCTTCCCAGTTGACAGAGCAAAGCGTGCAGGCGCATGAACAGGAGACTCATGTCGAGGAGGTCAGAGTTCACTCTCGCAGAGAGGTTTGGATGAGCGGCGTTCTCGCCTTCGTGTCAACAATGCTGGCGTTAGTGATACTGATTGTGCCGTTCCTGATCTTTTCTTTTCAAGTAGCAGTCATAACTACATTCTTGACAGGAATCGCTGCACTCTTCG
>PRDJ01000053.1 GCA_003345555.1 Candidatus Thorarchaeota archaeon | reverse complement strand
TCGGGAGAGCTGACAATAAGCACTACGGTGCTGCTGCTGTCGAGGAACCAGAGGACAAGGACATAGATATGTGCAAAGAGCTGGGCAAGAGAATCGCAGAACTGACATTGAAGTTACATGGCACACGCAGCTGAAATCTGGACAAGTGCAGCTCTTATACCAGCAAGAAGGCACCTAGTGAGGTGCCGTTGACTTCCTGCCGCGGTATGCGAGGCCGAGCTTCCTTTTCTTGCCCGTTACCATGTATATCGCTCGCTCTGCTATCATGAATGCATGGTCGGAGGTGCGCTCATAGTATCTGCCCACGAGTATGTAGAACAAGGACATCCTCGTAATGTCCTGCCGCTCTCGAAGGTATCCCACAATCTCCTCGAACATGTCCTCCGTATCCTTGTCCATCTGTACTTCCAGCTTCTCGAGCTCATCGATGTGGGACAAGTCACCTGTGATAACCGCATCCATCGCAATATCAAGAGTCTTCTTGGCCGTCTCTGCCATGCGCGGCAGTATCTCAAGCTCTTTGTAGTGTTTGAGGCCTTGAGCCAAATTGACCATGTGAGCAATCTTGTAGGTATAGCGCCCTATTCTGAAAAGACTGTGTGCAACATGCAGGTACGCCGCAAGCTTCCTAAGGTCCTTAGCGACAGGCTGTCTGCGTGCAATGGTCTCGAATACGTGCGCCTCAACATTGTCCGAGAGTTCCTCGATTGCGGTGCTCGTTTCCTTGAGCTTCGAAGCAAGAGAAAGGTCCAAACCCTCGAATGCCTTAATCGAGTCCAAGATGGCGCCGGTCGTGATTTCCTGTTCTCTTCGAAGCTTCTGTTCAATCTCTCCGAGGTAGATCTCGATCTGAGTCTTCATGTTATCACTTACCCGATACGACCTGTGATGAATGCCTCTGTTCTCTCGTCAGCCGGGGCTTCAGCAATCCGACGTGTCTTATCGAACTCAATCAGCTCGCCGAGGTAGAGGAATGCTGCTTGGTCGGACACTCTGAATGCCTGCTGGACATTGTGCGTGACCATTATAATCGTATAATCCTTCTTCAGCTCTACAATAAGGTTCTCGATCTTCTGGGCGCTTATGGGGTCCAGAGAGGAGACAGGCTCGTCCATGAGAAGAACAGGAGGATCCACTGAAAGTGCTCTAGCAATGCAGAGCCTCTGTTGCTGGCCTCCTGACAGGTTTGGCGCAGGTTCGTCAAGGCCGTCCTTGACCTCGTCCCAAAGAGCAGCTCTTTTGAGGGATTTTTCCACTATCGGGTCCAGCTCGTTATCATCCTTTACTCCGTGTAGCCTCGGTCCATACTTGACGTTGTCCCGGATACTCATAGGGAACGGGTTTGGCCGCTGGAAGACCATCCCAATCTTACGTCGCAACTCGTACACATTCGCTTGAGGACCGTAGATGTCTTCTCCTTCGAGGAGGATTTTGCCTTTCATCCTGAAGTTGCCAATCATGTCATTGAGCCTGTTAATCGTTCGGAGGAAGGTGCTCTTCCCACAGCCCGATGGCCCCATGATGGCTGTCACTGCGTTGTCACTGAAGTGGCATGTAATGTTCTTCAGAACCGCCTTCGGTCCGAACCATGTGGACAGGTCGTAAACCTCAATCTGATGCGTCCTAGCTGTCATCATACCAGCCTCCTAGTCACCTTTCGCGAAATGTAGTTTGCAACCACATCCACAGCCAAGACCATGACAAGCAGGGCAAGCGCAGTGCTCTGGGCTTTGACCTGAAGATAAGGCCGTGGGTCAGAAACATATGCCCAGATCGTGAACGGAAGCGACGCAACCCACGAAGCAGGACCCAGAATTGATGTTGGGGTGGTGAGGCTGTTGCCGGATGTGAATATCAGTGGGGCGGTTTCACCCATTACTCGCCCTATTGCCAGTAGCACTCCCGTCACGATTCCCGGGAATGCTGCTCTTATGGTTACTCGCCAGGTAGTGGTCCACTTAGTGGCACCCAGAGCAAACGACGCCTCTCGCAATGAAACAGGGACCTGCCGCAAGGCCTCTTGAGTTGTCCTCAGGACTGTGGGCATCATCATGAAGGCCAAGGTCAGACCTCCCGAAACAAGTCCCATTCCCACATTCAGGAAAACCACAATGAAAGCGAATCCAAAGGCTCCGAAAACGATAGATGGTATGCCAGCCAGAACGTCAGACGCGAACTCGACAGTACTGCGTATTCTGCCGGGCGGAGAGTATTCACTGATGTATACTGCGCCCAATACGCTTAGAGGAATGCCAACCCCACCTGCGACAAGCACCAGCAGAATGGTCCCCACAATTGCGTTCCGGATTCCTCCTGTCAGAGAAGCACCTGGAAATGTCGTGAAGAGGTCCAGAGTGAGTCCGCTCAGTCCCGTAACTGCCAGTTGAATGACAATGAGGAAGAATGGAAGGATGACTATCAGCGTCGTTATCGCAAAGAGAATCTTCAGGAGCAAGTCCTTCGCTTCGCGTCTGGTCTTCACCAGCAGCTGAGACTTGAGCCAGAGCAATGATCTTCTCGTTGGCCCAATCTCAGGCTCCGGAGCTGAGGAGGCTGTTTCATTTGCCGTGCCTGATGTCGCACAAGAGTCGCTCGACATTTCTTCACATCCTATACCAGACCTCTGGTCTTCATTCCCCATTTTACGAACCATTTGGCAATGACTGTGAAAGATACAGACATCATTAACAGAACAAACGCCACTGCAAACAAAGCTGACCTCCAAAGCGGAAAGACAAAAGCGTAGCCAAGCTGGTTTGTTATTATACTAGTCATGACGTAAGCCGGGTCTAGGAGCGTGAAAGGTATCTGCAGGGAGTTGCCTGTTACCATGAGCACTGCCATCGTTTCGCCGACCGCTCTTCCTAGCGACAGCACTATCGCCGCCCCTATGCCCGGTATGGCCGCAGACACCACTATCTTCACGGCTGTCTCTGTCTTGGTTGCACCAAGCGCAAGTGATGCCTCACGGTACGAGCTTGGCACAGACCGGAGCGCGTCGTCCGAAACTGCTACTACTGTGGGCAATAGCATTATGGCAAGGATGGTGCCGCCAGCAAGAACACTGAGACCATTAGTCGAGCCCTGGAACCACGGCATCCAAGCCGTCAAGGGATTTGATTGCACCGCGGGTGCAAAAGAGTTCTTAATCCAAGGCACCATAACGATGTAAGCCCATAATCCGTACACTATGGAAGGTATTGCGGCCATCATCTCTACAATCATGCGCAACGAGGTTCTGATTCTAGGTGGACAGAACTCGCTCAGAAACACGGCCGCCCCGATACCCAAGGGAACAGCCATCGCGATTGCTAAGAACGTGCATATGAACGACCCAAGTATGAACAACGCAATACCGTAGAGGTCTCTGTTTGGGTCCCAAATGGGTTGTATAACAATGGAAGGCCCTCCTTGAGGGGCCAGAAAGATCGGTGTTGCTTCGTACCAGAGGAATGTTAGAATCAGTATTATTAGAGCAGAACCTGCGAAGGCCGGTACGAGAAGAACGAACTTGCCAACAGCATCCTGCAAAGCGGGGCCTCGCATTCTCGTGAGAGCCCGAAGTCGAACCGTGGTGTTTGACCCAATCCGTCCGGGAAATCGGCTTGGAGATGATGCCCCTGATGAATCTTCTGATGCCATCGGCCTCTCACCAGTCTGCTGTCCGTGCTCGGGAATATCGTTCGCATGTTGAATCCTTTTTGGTCCTGCCAACTTGATGGAAACGAGGGGTGAGCTGGCACCCGCCAGTCCACCTCTCGAACGAGAAAGCCTACATAGTTGGTTTGAGCATGCCCACCGCGTTCAGAGAGTAGGAGGCTGCCGCCGTTCCGTTGATTGGCACATATCCAACGCCGGATACGTATGCCTGTCCCTGTGCAATCGCCCAGTCAAGGTATACAATGACATACCACGGCACATTGTCTACGTTCACCAAATAGAAGAGGAGCCGAGCTATCGGGTATGCACCAGAAGTAGCAGAATTCATCAGATCCTGGCCAGGGTCAGTCAGTGTGGTTGGAATGGCCTTGAGAGCAGCTGCCAAGCTGGGGACAACCCACTCACCGTTTCCATAGTTGTAGAGGTCAGCATCAGTCAGACCTTCCGTGAAGGCAAAACCTACATAGCCTATCGCCTTGGAGTCGCCCTTCACTCCTGAAGCCACACCAGGATTACCCATAACCGCGTTGAACCCAGCAGGCCAGGAGATGACCTCCGAGCTTCCGAGTCTCCATGTGAGGTTCGCGTAAGGGTTCGGGTTGCCGGTTGATGTAGATAGCCACTTGCCGAATGTCGCGGTCGTTCCACTTGCGTCTGATCTCACATATACATCAATCGTGCCAGTGGCTGCCACACTGACGTGGAAGGTTGAGGCAAAGTCCTCCCAGGTTGTGATGTTACCTTGGAAGATAGCCGCAGCCATGTCAGAATCAAGCCTGAAGAGCGAGCCGTTCACCGAAGGATTGACGACAATTGCGAGTGCGTCAGCTGCAACAGGCAGAATCTTGACGTTTGTGTAGTTCGCGCGGTACTGGGCAGATGGATAAGAGCTAGACCCGCCGATATGTATCAGCCGTTCAGCTACCTGAGACTGCCCGACTCCTGAACCGCCTGCTGCCGCATTGACCAGGAAAGCAGGGAAGTCCTCATGGAAGATGCTTGACCACTCTTGGCTCAGCGGATAGACAGTTGTGGAGCCAGCCGTGGTGATGGTGTAAGTCGCTGGGCCGCTCGATGGTGTGACTATGAAAAGTGCACCGGCGCCAACGACAATGCCAATGAGCAAACCAACGAATAGATTGGTCATACTCTTGTTCATGTTTCTTTTCTCACCTTTTGTCAATCTTCGCCATCTGTGGGAGGAGATATATGCTGTGCATGTACTTCACATGTTTGCAAGTGCTGTATATGCTTCATATGCCAACACTTATCAAAGAGTGCATCAGATGTACTCATTGTGACAATAACCCGAAAGCTGAACAGAGTCCGCAACTCTTACTATGTCTACTTGCCGCTGGAGTGGTGCGAACGGTCAGGTCTCACGGGCACTGAGAGCCCGGAAGTAAGAATAACTGAGACTGCAGGAGGAGCGCTGGAGATTCTGCCGCCTGAAATGGAGAAACCAGCCACAGCGCCAATCAGGTTCGCAATGGATGAGAGCGGGAGCAGCAGCATTCAGAGCCTTCTGGTCGGAGCCTACATTGTAGGAGTGAATTCCTTTGAAGTGGAATTCGCAGAACCAATTGACATGGCAGCAAGAGAAGAGACGAGTCAGCTGGTTAGACGCCTCCCCGGATTCGAAGTGCTGGAAGAGGACGAGAAGCGCCTGCTGATAGGAGACACGAGCGAGAAACAGGTCATCAGCCCGATACTCAAGCGGCAGTTCTCGACGACCAAGTACATGCTTACAGGACTCATCAAAGCAATGAAGACAGGAGATCTCGATGATGCAAAAAGAATCGTGGCACGTGACGAAGATGTTGATCGTCACCGTTACTTCGTCGAGCGCCTGTGCCACCTAGCATTGCAGGACCCTACCTACGCGAGAAAGATTGAGATTTCGTCATCCGACGCCTTGCACTTCAGCTTGGCGGCCAAATACATTGAACGCATTGCTGATCACGTATGCGGGGCGACCGCAGAGCTCCTCAAGCTGCGTTCTGCAGGACCGAAGGTTCTCAAGCTCGCCGAGGAGCTTTCTGATGTATACGACAACTCGTCACGGGTCTTCTTTGGAGTCGAGACCCAACAGAGAAATCACAGCTTTGACGCAAGAGTGGAGTCCGCAGACGCCCTAAGGTCCCTGGCAAACGCAGAGGACCTTGCACACAGACTCGCAGCACTCGAATCATCAGTCGAGAACACCCCCTCCTCTCAGAAGGCTGTGTTCGTGTACCACTTGGTAAGAATCGCTTCATATTGCGCAGACATCGGGGAGGTCGCTATTAACAGGACCATCGGTGCTCATCTCTGACATACTCCCGCCGCTAAGGCGCGTGGGGTTCTGAGGTTGGCGTCATTCTCGCTATTGCCTCTCTGGGGGTATCAGTGCTCCCGTTGCATGCATCTCTGTCTGCATGCAATCGACCTGCGCCACGACACAACGCTATGTTGAATGAAGCGTTAGAGTCAGCGTGGTCAACGTGCCCGCAACTCGGGCACTTGAATTCCTTGCCGCTCCTGATACCTATGAGACCGCACCTTGAGCATAACTGGCTCGTCAGTGCAGGTTCGTCATATGATACCTGTACTCCTTGCAGTCTGGCCTTGTAGTCGGCAAACGTTTGCTGCTGATAGAAGGACCAGCTGTTCAGGGAATACCTGAACGACCTGGAATGTCCTTTGTTCTTCCTTATCCCTGTGAGATTTTCCATCCTAATCATACAGCTATTCTCTTTCGCTATTTCCACTATCTTCTTACTGATTCTGTGATCTATATTCTTGACTATGTCTCGCTCCCGACGGCTAACCTGCTTGAGTTTCTTGTACTTCCTTAACCTCTGGTATCTCCGCCTCAGTCTGGAGTACTTCTTGTGAATGTGCTCAGCGCTCTTCCCGAGCTTCCACACCTTGCCTGTCCGGGGGCAAGCGATGACCACACAGTGCTTCGTCGTGTTCCTGTCGACGCCAATTGCGCCCCAGACATTGATTTGAGGTGGTTCGGCTATCGATACAGAAACGCAGGCGTACTCGCTATCGATTTCTATCTGGTTCACCTTTCCAAAGTCGTTCCTGAACTCGTAATTCAGGCTGAGCCCCAAACATGGAATCACTATGCACCGCGACTCCTTGTTCACTTTGATGGACTGGCCGGGAACGGTAAGTGGAACGCTCTTCACTTTCATAATGCTCTTGCGCGAATACTTCCTGAGAATCTGGTTGGAGATTGCAGACTTCAGGCCTATGTGTCTCACGTCCGCAGTACTCCTAGACCTTGTCACTATCGCAATCTCGGCCACCTTTCGGGCGAGTGCTAACTCCTTCGAGAAGTCCGTCCCATGCTTAATCCTGAAGGTCAGTATCATCGTCCCTTCTGCTCCTCGACGAACTTTCGGCTATTACTTCTGGTATATGTCTACATGACTCAACATAATAGCTCCTATATTTCGCGTTCATCCCAGGAGTGAACTCCTGGGCTTTCTGCTAAATATCACGTAATTGTCATATGCGTGATGTTATATCACTCCGTAGGAGGCTTCCCTTGTGAAACGCGTACTTTTCATCTGCAGCGGGAACTCAGCCAGAAGCCAGATGGCCGAAGCGCTACTCGGGCTGCTGGGGACGGGTAAGTATGAGGCGTACAGCGCCGGGACCCAAGTCGCTCCAGAGGTCAACCCGTTAGCGCTCGAGGTTTTGAGAGAACGCGGCGCAGATGTGCGGAAACTGCATACAAAGAAGGTCACCATATTCGTGGACCAGTCGTTCGATCTGGTTGTGACCGTCTGCGATAAGGCCAGACAGGTCTGCCCGTTCTTTCCTAATGCAAAGCGTATGGAGCATTGGTCGATTGATGACCCTGCCATGTTTGAAGGCAGTGATGATGAGAAACTCCAGAAGTTCAGAGAAACTCGAAATGAGATTGAGCGGCTCGTCAAAGAACGAATCCTTGAATCCGCCACATTTCGCTAATGCGGAGAGATTCAAATCGAGCTGCAGCGTCGGATGCAGACCTCAGCCGGGCACCCAGAAGAAACATAAGATGAGGACGCTCGACGAGGTCGTATGTCAGGGGCTCTTGATAGGGAACTGAGGAAGCGCGTGATTGCCAGCCAGAGGCAAGAAATCACAGAATATGTGATTTACAGCAAGCTTGCAGAGTCAGCCAAAGATGAGGAAAACAGGAGAACCCTGAAGAAGCTGGCGGATGATGAGCTCGACCACTACAATATCTGGAAGTCCCTAACGGGGGAGGATGTGAAGCCCAAGTCCTCCACTGTTCGGAAGCACATGCTGTACGCTAGGCTCTTTGGCCTAACATTCAGTCTGAAGCTCATGGAGAACGGAGAGAAGAAAGCAGAGAAGTTCTATCAGACTCTTTCAGAGCAAGTACCACAGGCACTCGCCGTAGTCGATGACGAAACCAAGCATGAAAACCAGCTTGTCGAACTCATAAACGAAGAAAGGCTCAAGTATGTTAGCGCCATTGTCCTCGGTCTCAACGACGCGCTCGTTGAACTCACGGGCGCACTAGCCGGCTTCACCTTCGCATTGCAGGACGCAAAGCTGGTCGCCATGACAGGCTTGATTACGGGCATTGCGGCATCGCTTTCAATGGGATCATCGGAATATCTCTCAACGAAGTCGGAGGGCGGGGAGAAGAGCCCGCGAAAGGCCGCCACGTACACGACCATTGCCTACATACTGACCGTGTTTGCGCTCGTGGTGCCGTTCATCGTTCTAAATTGGATCTACCTGTCGCTCTTAGTATCAATCGCCAGTGGGATACTAGTATTGTTCGTCTTTACATTCTACATATCAGTCGCGAAGAGTCTGCCCTTTAGAAGGAGGTTTCTGGAGACCGCTTCGATAAGTCTGGGCGTGGCTGCCCTCACCTTCATGTTGGGCTTATTGGTGAGGGTATTCTTCGGTCTCGAGATTTGAAGTGTCGGGCTTCGATAGGGGAAGGACAAGAGTAGTAGACTTAATAGACACGTCAGCAAAATCCATTCCATGCACCTAGGAACCCGCGCCGTTGTCATTATCCTGATTGTAGTATCCGGTCTGGTCGTCGTTTTGCTAGTGAGGAATAGTCTCGAGCCCGTCCCATTCAATCCGGGCGATAGGTATCCATCCACCAAGCTAGATTACATGGGCGTGATCTATGCCAATCGCTCAGATATGTATGACTGGCGCGGAGGATACAGTGAAACCACAGACTGTCCTTGGGGTCGTATCCATAACGGTATTGACTTCTTCTTCTACAACAACTCGCCGGTGATTGCTGCAGCACCCGGCTATGTGGAGGATGTGAGCTGGCGAGAGAACCCGGATACCACTCTCAACATGTACAACATCTACGTGGCAATCAGGTTCAATGCAACCATCACTGTGCGCTACACCTTTGAACCATTCACACACGTGGTAGGAGATCAGGATAGGCAACTAAGCATACTAGCTGTTCACAAGGGAGACTGGGTTCAGAAAGGCGACTTGATAGGTCAGCTCTTGGTGGTCGAAGATAGTGCCCACATCCACTTCGGAGTCGTCAGCGGGAATGAATGGATTGACCCCAAGCCGTTCTATGGAGAGTCTGACCTCGTAGAGATAATGGGGTTCATCCACATCTACCAGCCCGACTGGGATATCTCCTACCCCGCACCATAGAACACGGACAAGTCATGTAAGAAGCGCCATGGAATGAAATGCGGAAGCGAGAACTAGCACACTTAATAGCTCCTTCAGTGGAATCCACCCCATGCACCTAGGACGCCGCGCGCTTCTCGTTATCCTGATTGTAGTATCGGGTCTGGTGATTGCTTTGTTTGTAAGAAACAGTCTCCAGCCCGCCACATTCGATCCGGGCGATAGATATCCATCGACTAAGCTCAATTACATGGGCGTAATCTACGTCAACCGTTCAGATCTGTATGGCTACTACGAGGGCTATAGCGAGACTGCAGACTGCCCTTGGGGTTTTATCCATAACGGGATAGACTACGTGTTCTACAACAACTCGCCAGTGATTGCTGCGGCACCCGGCTATGTGGAGGATGTGAGCTGGCGAGAGAACCCGAATACAACTCTCAACATGTACAACATCTATGTTGCTATCCGCTTCAATGCCACCATACTCGTGCGCTATGGCTTCGAACCATTCACGCACGTCGTCGGAGACCAGTACAGGCAACTTAGCATGCTAACGGTGGAAGAGGGTGATTGGGTTCAGAAAGGAGACTTGATTGGCCACTTCCTGCGCATCGAGGATTCCGCCCACATCCATTTTGGAGTCCAGAAGGGCAACGATTGGCTCGACCCTGAACCGTTCTTTGGAGCATCCGACCTTGCAGAGATACTTGGACTCATTGAAATCTATCATCCGGGTTGGGAGCTGTCATATCCTGCACCATAGTCCGAGCACGAATTCGTCCACAGAA
>PRDJ01000052.1 GCA_003345555.1 Candidatus Thorarchaeota archaeon | reverse complement strand
AAGCAGAGAACATGGCTCATGCCCCAGGAGTTGGAGGTATGGTATGTTCTCCCATCTCTTCGAAGAGAGATGGCGCGCTTGATGATAAAGAAGGGCATACCCCAGAAGGATATAGCAGGCATTCTTGGAGTTACTGAACCGGCGGTCACCCAGTACAAGCTAGCCAAGTCCAAGAGATCTCGGGGCGATGTTATCGAGATACCGAGTTCTTTCATCCCAGAAATTGAGAAATCAGTCGACTCCATGATAAAGGCGTGGCAGGCTAGACAGCCGGACAAATACGTATACCAACTCATGACGAAGGAAGTAAATCGACTCATCAAAGCCATGAGAGACGCAGGAATCATGTGCGATGTCCACCGAGGACAGTGCAAACAAGTGGAGGAGGAGTGTCGAGCATGCAAAGACGGAGGAAGATAACTTGGCTTTTCTCGACAATGCCAGCTCCACAAGAGTGGATGAGCGAGTCATAGAAGCGATGTTACCCTACTTCAGGGAAAGTTACGGAACCGCAGGGATGGAACTTGGCCATTCCCGTGACGTTGCAGCCATGAAAGGACTCGAGAATGCGAGGAAGGTTATTGCTGAATCCATCAATGCAGATCCATTGACAATTGTCTTCACGTCAGGGCAAACTGAGTCGAACAACTTGGCTATTCAGGGCGCCGCTCTGGCCAACAAGGACCATGGGAAGCACATAATCACAAGCTCCATTGAAGTCATGTCAGTGCTGCAGGCCTGTAAGGCTCTTGAGAAGGACGGGTTTGAACTCGACATCCTGGACGTGGATGAAAACGGCCTTGTAGATGTCGGTCAGCTGAAGAAGAAGATTAGAAAGGACACGATTCTTGTATCAATTCAACACGCTAACGGTGAGATAGGAACAGTTCAGCCAATCGAAGAAATAGCACGTATGACCTCAGCCCGTGGTGTGATCTTTCATACCGACGCTACTCAGAGCTACCTGAAAATACCAGTCGACATACAGGCAGTTCCAATCAATCTGATGACAATGGACGCTCATGTGATTCATGGTCCCAAAGGAATTGGTGCGCTTTTCGTGAGGAAGGGCACGAGAGTTGAGAGGATCATGGAGGGCGGGGACGAGGAGCGAAGACTCAGACCGGGAGTCCAGAACATCCCCGGAGCTGTTGGCTTCGCAGAGGCCGTGAAGATATGGGGAAAAGACGAGTCGGACAATCTGCTTTCGTTGAGGCATTACGTAGAGCAGAAGATGAGTACCACTCTCGAAGATTACAGAGTCACAGGACATCCGGTGAAGAGGCTACCAAATCTGTTCAGCATGGTTGTGGAACAAATCGAGGGAGAATCTATGCTCGTCGAACTCGATATGGATGGGTACGCAATCTCAACGGGCTCCGCATGCTCTTCGAAGACTCTTCAGGGGAGTCACGTGCTGAAAGCAATCGGTTTGAGACCTGAAATCGCTCACGGGTCAGTGAGAGTCTCATTATCCCGCTTCAACACAAAGGAGCAGATTGATGGGTTTGTCGAGGCGCTAGTACCGATAGTTAACCGTTTACGTCAATTCAGCCCGCTCAAGAGGGGTGAATACTTCATGGCCAAGTCCGAGGCCAAACATGAAGAACAGGAAAGCTCCTCGGACGACGACCAGAGTTTAGGGTAGCGATTTGTGAAGTCACTGTCTAGGAATTGCCGAGTCGCTTTGGTGTGAGCTACTGGAGGAATAGAAACGTACACTGACAAGGTCATGCGGGAATTCAAGAACCCGCAGAACATGGGTCGGATCGATGATGCTGATGGTGTGGGAACAGTGGGTAATCCAGTATGTGGCGACATGCTCAGGCTCTTCATAAAAGTCAAGGATGACAAGATTGTCGACATCAAGGTCGAGACCTTCGGATGCGTTGCAGCCATAGCCACCTCATCAATGACCACGCAAATGGCAATGGGCATGACAATTGAAGAAGCAAAAACCATCACTAGGAAGATGGTAGCTGACGCGCTTGATGGCCTGCCTCCTCACAAAATGCACTGCAGCAATCTTGCGGCCGAGGCTCTTCAAAAGGCGATTGAAGATTACGAGAGCAAGACTCAGGGCGAGAAGAAAGCGGAGAAGCGACCCTGAAAGCATTTATGTTCGTATCACCGGCCATTAGCTCGTGACGCAGTCAATCGGAGAAATCAAGGTTGACAGGGCCGAGCCCGTGGCGACTGTAACGATTTGTAGGCCTGAGAAACTGAATTCTGTCACAAAGCAAATGCTTGTTTCATTCAGTGAAATCGTAGGTCATCTGACAAACGACCCTAACATCACGACGATTATCTTCACTGGAGAAGGTGACAAGGCTTTCTCGGCTGGCTTTGACCTCGAAACCATAAGATCTCTCAAGGGACAGGAGAAAACTTCGTTTTTCAAGCTCTTAGAGAAGACAACCCGCCTCATAAGACAAGCCAAGAGTTGCTTCACGATAGCCGCCATAAACGGATATGCAGTTGGCTTCGGTGCAATGGTCGCTGTGGCCTGCGACTTCAGGTTTTGTTCTGAGACCGCTGGGTTCAGGTTCCCGGAGGTCGAGCTCTCAGTTTTCCCGGGAGCAGGCGCTGCATCGAATCTACTGCATCTCGTTGGTCCAGCTAGGACGAAGGATCTGCTCCTTACCACCCGTGTGGTCTCCGCGCAAGAGGCACTCCAGACAGGACTCGCGGACAGAGTGTTTCCGCAGACTGAGTTGATGTCGAAAACAATGGAATTCGTCGCTGCACTAAGCAAGAAAAGCAAATACATCGTACTGAGAAGTAAGATGCTAGTCGATGCGATGACCGGGAAGGATTTGTCAGACGCGGCTGATATGGAAGTCGATTATGAGGATGAATGGCTCAACGAACCGCAGCCGAAAAAGTGAACCAGCCCGGGGGCGTCGTGCATGTGCGACACGATTGTTGCTCTGCCGAACTGTACGAGCGATGGAAGGACATTGTTCGGAAAGAACAGTGATAGACCCCCAAATGAAGCACAAGTGATTAGGTATGTGCCGAGAGCCCAGCATGATAAGGGCGGGATTCTGAAATGTACATACATCGGCATCCCTCAAGCTAAGGAAACGTATGCTATCTTCCTCTCATCTCCGTACTGGATTTGGGGCGCAGAAATGGGAGCAAACGAACACGGCGTAGCAATTGGCAACGAGGCGGTTTACTCGAAGGAGCAAGTACCTGATACTGGACTCTTGGGCATGGATCTCCTTCGTTTGGGTCTTGAACGGGCGAAGACTTCTCGGGGAGCTCTTGATGTGATCACGTCGCTCTTGGAGAAACATGGTCAGGGAGGGATTTACGAGTTTGGGGGTGTCAACAAGTATCACAATAGCTTCCTGATAGCGGACAAGAGCGAGGCTTGGGTGCTGGAGACCTCAAACAGGAGATGGGTCGCAGAGAAAGTCGATTCAGTGCGGTCAATCTCGAATGGCTATACAATCCACACGCACTGGGACCTATCCTGTAGAGACCTGATTGAACATGCGATTCGGAGCGGCTGGACCGAGAGTAAGGAAGACTTCGACTTCACAGCTGCATACGAAGACGAGACCTTACGCTACATCACTCGTTGTGATGACAGACTTCACTGTTCGACTGAATATCTTCAGCAGATGAATGGCAGGATTGATTTCTTCAACTTGGCTGCCCTCCTCAGAAGCCATCCGGAAGGTTGGACACCGTGGAAACAGGAAGTAACACCCATTTGCCGACACGCTGGACCCGATGACGGCTTCTCGGTAACGGGGAGTCAGATATCAGACATTGACAGCGAGTCAACCCATTGGTTCACGGGCTCGTCGAGTCCCTGCATGAGTATCTTTTGGCCGTTCAGCTTCGATATGCCCCACATCTACCCGGGTTTCGACGTAGGAGAAAAGGATTACTCGGACAGGTCCTACTGGTGGCGACGTGAGAGAGTTAATCGCTCACTTGCACTCAAGTTTGGCGCCCACGGCCTTACCTTTCCAGAGATAATCAGGCTTCAAGATGACATATACAAGACGCCTGTAGACCGCCTTGACATGAAGCGAATAGAGACGGCCGTACAAAACCATGAGAAGCTTAACAAGGGTTTAGCAGCGAAGGCCAGATTCCCACCTGACATAGACTCCGAGTACTTCGAGTATTGGAGGATGAGAAACGCCGAGGCTGGACTGCCGCCGGACTGATCTAGCTTAGCCTTGAAACAAATCGCTCTTCTCCTTCCGCAGAGCAGTGCGGACAACAAACCGCAGCGTGCTCAGTCAGGGAGATTCGCCGCCGACGATGAATCCTTCCGGTTTCATCGCTTTCGCTTCTGGGGGTCACGAACCACCTTTGGCCACCTTTTCGATCATTGCAGCGAAATCCTCTTCTGATATGACGGTAACGCCGAGGGCCTTGGCCTTTGCCAACTTGGACCCAGCACTTGGTCCGGCAACAACGTAGTTGGTGATGTTGCTCACACTCGAAGCTGCGTGTCCCCCCATACCAGCAACGAGCTGTTCTGCTTCTTCTCTGGTCCAGCGTTCAAGGGTGCCCGTGAAAACAAAGGTCAGTCCATCGAGAGGTTGCCTACCTTTCGCTTTCGTTGCACCTTCGAGCTGCAGACCTGCTTTGATGAGAGCCTCTATCTCTGTATGGTTGTGTTTGTCAGCGAAGAACTCGACAACTGCCCGAGAGACCTCCGGTCCAACTTGACTCACGGACTGCAGCTCCTCTCCGGATGCATGCATGAGCTTCTCAATCGTCTGAAAATTGTCGGCCAATACTTGTGCCATGTGTTCGCCCACATGAGGAATGCCTAGAGCATTCAGGAATCGCCACAGAGGCTGCTTCTTACTACTCTCGATTTGGCTCAACAAACCCTCAGCTGACAGATCGCCATACCTTTCTAGTGACAGGAGATTCTGCTTCGTCAGTTGATACAACATATGGAAGCTAGTGACAAGACCTGCGTCTACCAATTGCTCTACTCTCTTCTCGCCTAGACCTTCGATATCCATTCCCTGCTTTGATGCAAAGTGTATCAGCCGCTCCCGAAGCTGTGCCGGGCAATTCATATTTGGGCACACTGTCGTTTTCTTGTCCTCGGACATCACAACTTCTGATCCACAAACAGGGCATTCGCTGGGCATGTGGAATACCCGTTCAGAACCGCTTCGCTGGTCTCCGACGGGTCCTTCGACCTGAGGTATCACATCGCCCGCTCTCTTCACCAGAACTGTATCCCCAATTCTAATGTCCCTTCGGTCAATCTCGCTTTGGTTGTGGAGTGAAGCTCTACCGATCTCGATTCCGCCCACAACGACTGGCTCCAGCACAGCCACCGGCGTTAGTTTGCCAGTTCTTCCTACTTGGACTACAATGTCTAGGAGCTTGGTGGTAGCCTCACGTGGCTTGAACTTGTACGCGACTGCCCAACGAGGATCTCTGCTACGGAAACCTAACCGCTCACGTGACTGACGGTCGTTAATCTTGTACACAACGCCGTCAATCTCGTACTGGAGCCCGTCTCGTTTCTCGTACATGTCTTGGTGGTACCTGAGCAATTCATTGACTCCGTGGCAGAGTTTCGATTCCGCAACATTGACCTTCAGTCCCCACTTCTGCAGAGTCTGCAGAAGCTCCCACTGGGTCTTAATCTCCTTGCCTGATATGTCGGCTATCTCATAGAGGAATATGTGGAGCGGACGATGAGCCGTTGTATTTGGATCCAATTGCCGCAGAGACCCTGCCGCCGCATTCCTCGGGTTGGCAAACAACGCGTCGCCTGACTCGGTTCGTCGTCGGTTGAGTTCCTCGAATCCATCAATGAACATCAACACTTCTCCTCGCACAACGAGACGGGAAGGAACATCCGTGCTTTCAGCGGACAACAGAACCAAAGGGACCTCTTTCATTGTTCTAACGTTTGGCGTGACATCTTCTCCTGTTGTGCCGTCGCCCCGCGTCGATGCCAAGGCGAGTCGTCCGCTCTGGTAAGTAAGCTCAACAGCCAAGCCATCGAATTTTGGCTCAGCAACATACTCAACCTCAGCCATCCCCAGCTCTTTGCGGCAGTTCTGATCAAAGGCCAAGACATCATCCTCGGTGTATACCGTCTTCAGGCTGAGCATTGGTATCGGATGCTTGACAAGACCAAGCTCTTCCCGCGGAGAGCCTCCCACTTGCTGCGTAGGAGAATCCGGTGTGACAAGCGTGGGGAACTTCTGTTCAAGCTGTTGAAGAGTCGACATCAAGACGTCATATTCAGCGTCTGATATGACAGGGCTGTCGAGCACGTAGTACCGGTAGTTGTGATATCGAATTGCCTGGCGGAGACGCTTGGCTGCACTCTCTGCTTCCTTTGATGACTCAACGGATTCGACCGATATATCCGGCTTCAGCTCGAATTTCGTTGCCACACTTGCCAATGCGCGAACCTTGACTATAAACAAAACGGCAAGAGGGGACAAATGACAAGTCGGGTCTTGCCTGACGCCTAACGCCTCCCGGGCGCCTTACCGTTTCCTTTAATTAGCCTACGAGTGACCGCTTGGTTCTCCATTTATGGGAGATGAGAACGATGGGCCGTAGGGCAGTAGTTGCCATAGGTGGCAACTCTTTGATAAAAGACAAGCAGCATCAGACTGTGCCAGACCAGTATGCAGCTTGCGCAGAAACGTGCAAACACATCGCCGACATGATTCTAGAGGGTTGGGATGTTGTGATAACCTCAGGGAATGGTCCCCAGGTCGGGTTCATCCTAAGAAGGTCAGAACTCTCTAGGAAGGAACTCCACGAGGTTCCCCTCGACTACTGTGGTGCTGACACGGAAGGCGCAATCGGTTACATGATTCAGAGAGCACTTTACAATGAGTTCCAGAAGCGCAGAGTGACGAAGCCAGTTTCAACTGTTGTCACGCTTGTTCGTGTCGATACCGATGACCCAGCATTCAAGAACCCCGACAAGCCAATTGGCTCTTTCCTAGAAGAACAAGAAGCGAAGTCCCGAGCTCAGACTGAAGGATGGGCAATCAAGGAAGATGCTGGAAGAGGATGGCGCAGGGTTGTCCCGTCTCCGATTCCCAAAGAAATCATCGAACTGCCAGTCATTAAGAATCTGATAGCCCAAGGCATTATTGTTTACGCAGTTGGCGGAGGCGGCATCCCGGTCATCAGGAAGCCGAACGGCGAGCTCGAAGGCGTAGCGGCAGTCATTGATAAAGACAGAGCTTCTGCATTGCTTGCCAGCGGACTCAATGCTGACGCGCTGATCATCTCAACAGCAGTGGAAAAGGTCTACCTCAATTTCGGCAAACCAAACCAGAAGGCAATTGACAAGATGGATGTCAGTGAGGCCCAACGATACATAAAGGAAGGTCACTTCGCCGCAGGCAGCATGCTTCCCAAAATCGAAGCATGTGTCGACTTCATAAGGAATGGCGGCCAGCTGGCGATAATCACCGACCCTCCCAACATCACCAAGGCACTGCACGGCGAGACCGGAACGAGAGTCGTGCCTGCAGCAGCTGCACCTTCCGCTCCTTCAAAGAAGAAGTAGTCAGCGTAGGTGGAAGACCGTCACATTAATGACTTGGCGGAGCACAGGCTGCTCCGATGCAAAATGAGTCGCGAAGTCGTGTTTACGGACAAGTCGCCAAAAGCAATTGGACCGTATTCTCAAGCCATCAAAGTCAAGGGACTGGTCTTCTGCTCAGGACAAGTGGCAATCAATCCAAAGACGGGAGAGACCGTTACGGGCTCAATCACTGCTCAGGCCAAGCAGATCCTTGAGAACCTCAAGACAGTCCTTGAAGCATCCGGCTCTTCACTTGACAAAGTCGTGAAAACCACTGTCTTCCTGCGTGATATGAAGGATTTCCAAGAGATGAACACCGAGTACGCCAAATGGTTCTCGAAGAACCCCCCGGCAAGGTCTACTGTACAAGTTGCCGCTCTGCCGAGAGACTCGGGCATAGAGATAGATGCCATTGCGACTGTGAGTTAGGGATACTGCCGATATTCAGCAGTATTCCTATGCCCTATTGAGAGAGCCCCTTCTTCTCTTTGGGGCTCTGACTTGCAGCGTCGCGCTGACCGAAAACTCCGAAGTACTTCGTGATATCGAAATACAGTGTTAAGCGCTTGCCGCCTGAAAGCTCAACTTCTATGCTGTCTATCTGCTTACCTTCTGAGCTATGCAGCGTCTGCAATATGAGCTTCCAGTCTACACCCTTCCTCCCGAATCGTCTGGCCAAGTATGCGTATTCGGCTTTGACAGCTTCGAAGTCTGTCTTGACGTCAGAGATGACAATAGGGTCTTTGACAGAATCACCCGAGCCGCTATAGCTTACCATCTATTGCACCGCAAGAAATCCGCATCGTGCACCACTTATTGTTTGTCCATAGTCGATCTTCTAATCAGTTGTCAGGAGTGCGCTTTCGGAATGCTTTTATCAGAGTCGACTGGTACGCCTGAACATATCGGGGGTTGCCTCTCAAGTGAGCTCAGGCACAAGCCAGACCAAGCTTTACGCAGTACTAGCAGTCGTCATCGTGATAGCTGGCACTGCCACGGCAGTTCTTATTCTGATGCAACAACCAACATCGTCCACAGGTCCTTCCGTGCGAGTTGTTAGCAGTGACGGGTCAATTCACGTCGTGACGCTCAGTGATATGAAAAACATGAATGTAATCACGAGGAATGCGTCTTTCCAGAACTCATACGGCAACGTTCGCGGATCGGGCGAGTATAAGGGAGTAAAGATAGCAGACCTGGTCGAGCTTGCCGACGGCATGGCCACCAACCAGCTGGTATTCATCAACGCCACAGATGGTTACAATCAGACCTTCAGCTATCTAAACGTCTACCCCAACTCAACCGGATACAGCCTCCAAGGCGACATGGTCTTGGCGTTCTCGTACAATGGTACAGAGGTACCAACCTGGACCGATGGCTTCAGAATCATGTTCCTCCCACTAGATGGCTACTTCAATAATACAGACGGGGCAGGCGTGTTTGAGTCAGATTTCTACACCGGGGCAGCTGGACCAAAGTGTGTCTCTAACGTAGATATGATCCAAGTCACAAACAGGCCGCCCATCGTCCTCTCGGTCAAGGCCGGAGGCCACTTGACAAACTACAGTATGAGCAAGCTCATGAGCCTGCCTGCAATCTCAGGATGGGGCGGATACAAAAAATCCAGTGGAAACATCACAGGTATAGCCAACTACACCGGAGTCGCAGTGCTCGATTTGTTGATACTTAGCGGCACCCTTCCCGCCAACTACAGTCTCAGAGTGATTGGCTCGGATGCATATGAGACCGTGTTCAACCGGACTAATGTGGAAGGGCGTTTCCTAGGATACAATAAGACGGACGGCAGCTCAGTCGGAATAGTGAACTGTACGCTCATCGTGGCTTACGAAGCAAACGGGACTGCTCTGATAAGCGGTTCTGGACCTCTAAGAATGGCCATACTCAACAAGGATGGGTACGTAACCGACGGCTCTTGGTGGGCCAAGCTTGTCGTAAACATCACTCTCATAGACGAGGTTACGCCCTGGTTACTTACTCTGCAGGGTGTGCAATCGTGGAGGATGCCTCACAGCGATTACTACTCTATGGCGTCCTGTTTGCATCATCGTCATGCAATCACAGTCGGGCCAGATGTGTACTGGGGTGCCACGTTATGGGATATAGTCGCATCATTCGACGGTGGCAACAACACGCCCCACTACGAATTCAACACCACACTTGCGGTCTTGGGATATAATGTGACTTTGCACGACTCGCTTGGCAACAACGTCACATTCACATCTGATCAGCTGCTTAGTGACATGACGACCAACGTCGTAGTGGTGGCAGGCTGGGTCAACGGTGAACTGTTGCTACCCCCGAGCTACCCGCTCGTACTTGTGACGCCGGGAGCTCTTCTGTTAAGCCACATAGTCAGAATCGAGATGACTGGATGGACACCTTAACAGCACTCAGCTCATACTGAGGCAGCCGGACGGTGGATGTCGTGGCTCGCACAGGATGTCCATGCACCCGGACATTTTTGCTACCAGAACAAGCTTTTTCTTTCCATTTCCTGACCCCGACAATCGAGGAATAGACACCCTTTGTGACCTCGCCCTGAGGAGACGGCGACCAAGTGGTTCAAATCAGCACTATCTCATCACGAATCGAACGATTCCTAGACAGGGCAGCAGCCCTGATGCGGAAACGGAGATTCGATGCCGCAATAGCCACTTTAGAACGGGGATTGTCTGTTGAACCCACGAACGTGAAGGCTTGGGAGCAAGTTGCGGTGTGCAATCTCGAGCTCAGGCAACCCAAGAAGGCCATAGAAGCGCTCGACCATATCCTCGTTTTTGCACCGAGGACCGGCAGGATTTGGGCGGACAAAGCCTACCTCCATCTGCTCCTGAACGAGGACCTTGAAGGAATCAAGGCACTAAAAGAAAGCCTGCGGCTCAGTCCCAGAAACGCACGCGACTGGCAGTTGCTCGGGATAACTCTCATGCTCAACGAGGAGTTGGATGAAGCTATGGATGCCTTCGAAAGAGCATTGCTTCTCGATCCAAACTCGGCAACAACATGGTACAACTATGCAGTCTGTCACTTCCTGAACGATGACTACGATTCCGCTTTGGATGCGGCCGAGTACGCGTTCTCGATTGAACCGATGCTTGAGGAAGAGAGTGAAGAGTGGCTTGAGTATGTCCGAAGCGAAGTCCTTGCATCCGAGGAAGAGGATGGGGACCTCGATGACGGAGATGCCAGCTAATCGAGCTAAACACTTACATGAAAGCTGCAATCTTCTCGACCCAAATCACTAGTCGCTCTTAGCTCCCAATGTAGTAAGACCATTCACTCAACGCAGAGGCCAAGCTTCCCTTGCCTGCCGTTCTGATTTTCCGAGATTACGGACATATGAGGCAGTGAGATTGGAATACTCGGGGTTTAATCCCACATTGGTTTAATAAACACAGAGTCCAGACTTTCAGCCGTACTACACGGAGGCAGGCATTTGGATAGTCACCAATGGCGTCTACAGCTCGACAAGCTCGCAGAAATGAAAGCCATGCTCATTTCAGTCAACCCTTCACTGGAGGAGCAGACAGAAAGGCAAACGCGTCACCTCTATGACATCTTTGCCAACTTTAGCAAGCTCGAGAATGAAGCCGCAACAGCTGGAATGCTGAAGAAGGGTAAAGTGAAGGCACAAGTTGAGAAAGTCGCTAGCGAACTCCAAGATTACTTCATGAGGACTGTCAGGGATTTCGCTGACCTTCTCAAGAAGGAGCAGCGGGATGTCATAGCGATCCTACCCAAACTGCAAGCAATCAAGCCAGAAGAGGCCAAGGCGATTGCCACCTTGAGTTTTCCATCGATTGCAGCTGGTAATCCCGAAGACTTCCAGAAACTATATGGCTTTGCCGAGACCTTCTCCAAGCGCTCTGTAGCTTTGCATCAAGAAATCTCTAGAGAGACCAGGACCTTACTCGACGAAAACAAGCGCACTGTAGAGACTTACCAGAGGCATGTCAGTATCGACACAGGCGAGGTTGCTACGACTACATCCACCGACGATATTTCCAGCCTCTCAGTCATGAATCTGATTCTTCTCTTGGAGAGACTGAAAGCAGAGCGGACTTATCTCGACAGCAGAAAGGACGAAGTTAGTCGCATGCTTTCAGTCCACCTTGTTTCAGACATCGATTCTCTCTCTGTTTCTGTTGAGACTGCATCAAAGCTCGGTCTCGAGCTGCCCATGGACTTCAGCCAGAAGCTTCGTGTCCTCGCAAGAGATGCCGGCAAGGCAACTAATCTGACAACTTTGATGAGCCTCGATAATCAACTTCAGTCTGTCAGGACTCAAATGGCCAACATGCTTAGGGACAGGATAATCAACATAAAGCATGAAGTGACGACCAAGATTGTAGAAGGCGGCATCCCTACTACCGCAGACATAATCCCACAAGCACCTGTCGCAGGAATTGAGAATCTGGATATTTCGAGTCTGCTATCGTCTCTGGGAAGAATGGCGGAGTGGACAGGCCAGGTTAGAATCGCACTGAAGGACAGGACTGAGGATCTTCTACAACAAATAGACAAGGCAGCTGAGGTTCCTGCAGATGCGGGCATCAAAGACTTGCCAGCCGTGAAGCAATTCCTTTCCGACTCAAGGTCTCAATTGGACAAGGCAGATATTGACGCAATGATAAGGATCTATCTGAAAGCTAGGACGATGGAGGATGAACAGCGCAAGTTCATCACCGAGAAGATACGGTCGTACCTAGCACGGTTCAATGAACTGGCAACTTCTGCAGACCGTGTTCTGGACTATGCCCAGCTTAGCAAGAAGGCACCCAAAGTCGAAGAACTGCAAAGCGGAAGCACGTTATACCTGCTTCAGGCTTTGGGTCAACTTAAGCAAGCCGTGGACAGTGGAGTGGCCACGTTCCGTGACGCCTGCAATCAGGAGATAGAAGCAATCATCGAGGACCTCCAGACAATAAAGCCAGTCTACGCGGAGATATTCGTGCCAATCACTGAGAGGCTGGAGGAGGGCAAGCAGAAACTGCAGAAACTCAAGGAATTCGCAGAAATCAGGTCTGAGATGAGGAACATCAAGGACACAATTCTGGTTATGGCAAAGGAGGCGCTTGAGAACCTCAGGTACAGACTTGGTGTCAAAATCAGACTTGCAGCTGCAAAGCTGATGGGATCGGGTGTTGAGATTCCTCCAGAGGTACAAGAGGGAATCGCGGAACTCAACAACATTGGTGTTGTTGCAGAGACCGTCTTCAGCTTACCTGCGGTCGCACGCAAGATGATTGAGGTTTACGAGCAAAAAATCTCCTCAAAGGTCATCGAGCTGCTTATGGTCAAGGTTACAGATCTTGAAACGTCATTCAGTAAGGCCAGAAGCATAGGTGTGGATCTCGACAAGGAACTTCAGATCTTGGCGGACCTAAGATCCGAACCCCCTCAGGAACTTGAGGGAGCGGCCGAATCCTTTGACAGATTACAGAAGCTAACGACTTCTCCGGTTGTTCTGCAGAAGATTAAGAGCCGAGCTTCTGAAGCGTACGTTCAAATCAACAACGCAATCGCAACCTTCGAAGAGCAGGGCATGGGAGATTCGGTCAGCAATCTCAAGGCCCTCATCGAAAAGGTTCCGGACCAGCTCGCATCGCAACCAAAGCATGTCTATGAGTCACTCGAAGTCTGCCTGACACTCGCCAATATTCAGGAACAAATGATAGCAATGATCAAGAGCATTTCGAACAAGGACCGTCAGGAGTACGAGAAAACTCTCAAAGAACGCAGCAAGTACTATTCGACCATCGAACGAGTGTATGAAAAACATCCGAAAGATTTCAGTAACCTCATCTACCCACTTGATAAGATGAAGAAGATGGAGTCAGACTTGGCGTCGGCTCGTATGCTTGACGACGCTCTGAAGCTTTTCAACCAGATCAAGGAACTCCGCAAGGGTTGGATTGAGAAGGCGGAGAAGATGGATGAATGGCACAAGAGCCTGAAGATGTACATGGCTGGTTTCAGCCCTGGTGCTAGCTCTGACCAGCGGCAGAAGTTCGTTGAGGAGGCCATCAAGAAGATCAAGGAGACTTACTCGAGGGATGATATCAGTTCTTACTTGTCTTGGGCTGTAAAAGAGCTCGTGGCAACAATGTTGGAAAAGAGAGGATAGCTACAGGAGAATAGGCGAATGCAGAAGACCAAGGGAAAAGGCGCAGACGAGGAATTGGGTAAAGCTGCGGAGATGTTCGCAATTGGGATTGGTGAATGTGGCTCTAATATAGTTGGATCGTACCTGAAAGCTAGCGAAGACAAGAAGTTACCTTCTCGAGTTCGTGGATATCTGCTCTTGAATACGGACCGCTCAGATCTCACAAAGGTCCGTCAGAAATACGGAATACCAAAGGAGCACACGCTCCTCTATGGAGAAAGCGAAATCGGTGTCGGTGGTCGATTCATGGACGGTTATAATGCTGTCATGGAATCGAAGGACATCATCTTCGACCAGCTCACAAACTTGGGCTTCGAAGGAGTCTCCGGATTTTGCATATTCACCAGTCTGGGCGGTGGTACTGGTTGTGGTGGTACGCCGGCCATCATCGAGCTTCTCAAGCAGAAGTTTCAGGAAGAAGAGGGAAGACGAATCTTCGTATACGTCATAGGTGTGCTGCCATTTGAGGGACAGTCCAGTGAAGCTCTCAACTCGATATGGGCTGTCTCGAAACTTCTTCGAGCTCAGCTACAGGAACGTGGTGCAGATCTTACAATACTCCTCAGCAATAGAACCATGCTCAAGAGAATCCTTCAATGGAGAAGGGGAGACAGTGTCGACTACTTGGCAAAGGAACTTGACGTCGATGTCGCCAACGTTCAGTCAATAGAGCAGATGGTTCCGAGTACTGTCGATGGCGGAAGCAGTGAGCTTGAGACTCGAACAGAGCAAGCATTTGTGGAACTCGTCAACCCTCTCGCGCTTGATGTGATTGAAGCAATGCTATCACCGGGAGTCTATGAGCCTGAAAAGGACGTCTTTCCAACAACAGATCTCGCCGATTATGCAAGGAAGCTGGATCCAGTCGTTGTGCCCGCTCTCTACAATGATATTGGACTGATTCCCGATGCAGGCAGCATGCCAAGACAGCTGCGAACAATGATTGATTACGCAGTAACTCAGTGCTCTTACGCTGACGTCGGAGACACCCCGAACGCCGAGAGTGTCTACTACGTCTTCGATGGGCCGAGGCATATTTCGAAGGCAGAGTATGGGATGCACATCAAGGAGGCTCTCGACAAGTACATAGCTCCTGGTGCCGCAATTACACCATGCTATGTTCAGCACCAGGGTCCAGAGCCTATCGTGAAGCTCTTGCTTCTGCTGGGATTACCCAAGATACCAGAGCTGGTTCAGCTCATTAACGAAGCAACCCAACTTGTGAATCTGCACAGCGGACCCTCTGCCTTGAAGCAGAGCTGGTTCATGAGATCAAAGGGAACGACAAGAAAGGAACTTGTGACTGCTATCAATGACTTCCGTGAGCTGTTCAGCTACTACATGGAAGGCGGCACACTAGAGTAAGATTGGGGGTGTCACATTGACCGAACCTCTGCGTATGGACGAACTTGTCGACAGACTCCTCTTGATAGAGACTCTCAATTCTACACTCATCCATTTCATACTCTCCTCTCAGGTCGAGGGAAGCGTTGACCCTGACAGGGTTGACTCTCTGACTCAGGGACTTCTGCGCGCAAGGAAATGGATGGAAGACACGATGTCGATGGAGGGCATTCCCAAGAGTACTGCAGACATGATGGGTCTCATAGCTAAAAGGCTCGCCCAGCTGGAGAGCCTCCTTCCCAAACTGTCTGAGAAAGCCAAGGCGGCTGAAGCGGGTCGTCATCCGACGCAGGAAATACTGTCTTTCCTCGACGAGACCACGGTCCGTCAGCAAGCCATGCCCACGAATCCCCAAGCCGCGATTCCCCTAGTGGAAACGCAGCCAACACTCCCACTATATGAGACGGCCGTTGCGAAAGCTAAGGAGGTCTACAAGCGAGTCGATATTGAAGACGACCAATGGGGACTCGTTAGCCAAGCCCAACAGATCATCGACCAGTACTCTAAACGCTGCCATGTCCTACTCCCAGTCTTTTGGCTTGAGGCTAACCGGGAGCTCCACAGATATCGGTCAGATTCGCCATTGATGGAGGAAGCCATCAAGCTGCCTGCTGAATACATGGTCAAGATTATCAAAACCCTCCTCACTGAGGCACCTGGCGCAAGGTTGCTCCAAGACCTATACAGCAAACGAGCCCATGAGACAACTCTTGAAGCAAGCGAGACAGAAAGGCTCGAACGTGCGGTGGCCAAGTACTTCTCAGGGCTAGATGAGTTGCTGAGAGGACAGATGCCAAACGTCGAAGACAAGATTTCTGAAGCACAGACTGCTTTCGACGGATTTGGATGGGGAGGACCTGAGCTAGAGAAACGACTTATCAAGAGAATCAACCAGCGATGTGAGGAAGCACTCCAAGAAGCGACACACGCAACAGAACCTGCACGGCAAGTCATCTACGCCGAAATCACAAAGCTTCTTTCGAAACTGCACCATGCGATACTTGCTGAGCCTAGACTCAGAGAAGTGCTCTCCCAGATGAAGCTGTGAACGACCATCGTCCAAGCACCGCAGACAAATCGCATATAAGCCACGAGCTCTATCGCAACTTCACAGTGAGCGAGGATTGGTCATGACCGGCCTTCATAAGTTGCTGAACCCTCGAGTCGCGGCAGTCATTGGTGTTTCGACCTCGAATGTCTTTTCTCCTGGAAACGTCATCTTCCGCAAGCTAGCATTTGAGAATGCACTGAAGACCTATCCTATCAACCCCAAGGGCGGCGATGTGGAGGGTGTGCAAGTCTACCCCTCGATCACCAAAGCTCCTGATGACATAGATCTTGCCGTGATATCCATCCCTGCAATATCTGTGCCCTCAGTACTCGAGGAATGCGGTAACAAAGGTATAGAAGCAGTTGTGGTCGTTTCAGGCGGCTTCAGTGAAACCCAGACAAAAGAGGGAATCAAGCTGCAGCAGGAGATTGTGGATATCGCGAACAGGTTTGAGATTTCCCTCGTGGGTCCGAACTGCATTGGCGTCTTTGTCCCTGATACCCTTGACACGTTCTTTCTTCCCTCGGAACGTGTTGCAAGACCCAGAAGGGGAAGCGTGGCAATCATATCGCAGAGTGGAGGCTGGCTCGTTGAACGCTTGGAAGAATTCTCAAAACGCGATGTGGGGATCGCTGCTGCGGTTTCAATTGGTAATGCCGCTCAAACCAAAGTAACAGACTTCGTTCACCACTTCGAGCATGAAAAGAATGTGAAGGTCATAGTCGCATACCTAGAAGGCTTCGGAGAGAACGAAGGAAGGGAATTTGTGGAGGCCTGCGCCAGATACGCTACAAAGAAACCAGTAATTGTCTACAAGGGAGGCGTATCAGAAGCAGGACACAGAGCCACAATGAGTCATACGTCTGCCCTAGGGGGCAGTTCGGTTGTTGCTTCAGCAGCCTTCAGACAGTTCGGAGTCATAGAGGCTCGTGACGAGGACCATCTCATGGCCTGTTCAAAGGTTTTCTCCTTCGAGCCAATCCCTATGAAGGGCCCGCGTGTAGGAGCTCTGACAGTGAGTGGTGGCCACGGAGTGATAGCCACGGACGAAGCTGCCCTCTATGGACTCGAAATTCCCCCGTTTTCAAGCGAAGATCAAGAGGCAATGCGAGCAGTCATGACTCCTGCTTACCAAGATATCGCCTCGTTCAGGAACCCATGTGACCTGACCGGAAGCGCCACCGATGCTGATTTTGAACATGTCCTAGACAAGATGCTGGCAATCGACTACATTGACGCGGCCCTCTTATTGCTCTTGCCATACGCGCCCGGCATTTCTCTGCAAATCGGGGCCAAGGTTGCGGCGGTCGTCAAGCGCCACAACAGAACGGTTGTCTCTTACGTGCCGGACCTCGAGAAGTACGATATAATCATACGAGGTTTCGAGTTGAATGGCATCCCCGTCGGGGACACGATAGAGGAAGCGGTCCAAATGCTGAACGGAATAAGAACGCGGTCTCGATACCTCCAACGAGTCGGCGCTCTCGAAGATTCACAACCGACATCTACAGAGTGAAGAGTGGCTACTCTCTCGCTTTCTTTCTCTCGTATCTCCAGTAGTCGATGCCGAGGGTCTCGAGATTCTCTCGTAACCTTCCTTGTATGATTACGGGACGACCAAGCATATCATCCACGTATTGACATCCGGTCAAGTACATGGCGACCCTCAAGCTCTCGATTATCTTTGTCAGCTCGTTCACGACGTCGCTGGTCTTTCCTGTCACGGCGGGTTTCAGTAGCGGAAAGGCAACTCCGGCAGCATCAGCGCCCAAGCTCAGAGCCTTCGCGACGTCTAGACCCGTCCTAATGCCACCTGTGGCGATAACACTGAGGTCAGTCGATGAAACCACCATAGCCAAGCTCAGAGCCGTCGGGATTCCCCAATCCCAGTATTCATGACCCAAGAAGGCTCTTTCATGATTCTTTTCCCTTAGGGCGCGATAATACTCAACAGCGGACCAGCTCGTTCCTCCAAGTCCTCCCACGTCCACTCCGTCAACTCCGATGGCCTCCAATTGCTTGGCCACCGTTGAAGAGATGCCAGCTCCTGTTTCTTTCACTATGACCGGAACATCAACCAAATCTAGCACTGATGCAATCTTGTCGAGTACGCCGGATGAATCACACTCTCCTTCCGGTTGTACAGCCTCTTGCAAGGGGTTAAGATGAACAGCAAGGATATCCGCGTCAATCATCTGAACAGCTTCCGGAGCGTGTTCGGCGTGTGTAGAACCGATATTGGCGATTACTGGGACCGAGGGCGCCGCTTCTCTTACCACTTCAAACGTGTATGCTAGCGAAGTATCTTCAATTGCAGCCCTTTGACTTCCGACACCTATTGGGAGCTTCAGCTCCTCGGCGGCTTCTGCAAGCCTGCGGTTCACCTCATACGTATCGGGATGACCTCCGGTCATCGCAGCTATTACTATCGGCGCACCAGCCTTCAGGCCCAGAAGACTTGTAGTGAGGTCAATTGCGTCTTTGTCGATTTCGGGCAACGCATTGTGAACCAATCGAATATCGTCAAACATGGCGGAGGCTTTGCTTTGCACATCTTCTTGTAGACATATTTCGATGTGATCCAGTTTCCTTCTCTTGGTTGTGGCGTCTGTCCCGCCTAGTTTCTGGGAACTATATGATTCTCCTCTAGCCAAGTGAATTCACCGCCGTTATGATTCAAGTCTGTTTCCAGTAACAGATAGAAGTTTTGGTCGGTATGATTCCTTGTCTCTTTGACCTTATGCAAGAGAACAGAGATGGCACTTGCTCAATGCGAAGGCTTTATCCAAGCACGCAGGGAGAGCTGTGCCAAGTGGGTGAGAATGAGCGACGACGACAAGTATAGGACTGAGCCGTCCCGTGAAGATGAGTCAGAGAAGATTGGCTTGTTGAGACCGCTCCCCACTAGTGATACCGGACCGACCCCAAGAAAGACTAGTCCCGTTGTGGAATTCCTAGGAATATCGATGCGTGAGAATCGGCGAGATCTGCTGGTCTTGTTCCTCATCCCCCTCCTTGTGGCCATAACGGACGCGAGTGTCTATTCGGCTATCGCTGTCGGGGCGTTGGCGCAGAATGCCGCCTACATGTTTGGCATTCCCGCACTTGTCGCAATCACAATAGGTCTTACCGCATACCAGACGAGCCGTGCGCTGATAGGCGCAGTCTTGACAGCATTGTTTTTTTCGGCCATCTTCGTGATCTTCTTGGTGAGTCCTGCCCTTCTATCGCAGCCTGAGGAAGTTGGTGGCTTCTTCCTAGCCGGATTGTCTGTAATCACGGTCTACTTTCTTTTTGTCATGTTTTCTTCTCTACTAGGTACAGTCATCGGCATCATCATCAGAGAGTTCGCCTGAGCTGTAGGTTCCAGCGGTCGACTTGAACATGGAAGCAGAGTAAGACTAATCGGCGAAGTACGTAACGGACAAGTCAAGCGAGGCAAGACAGTAAGACATAAGCACTCATTTCTTAACTCGGAGACCGGCATGAAAGCAAAGCTTGTATACCCATACTCTGACTCTCTGCTGAATTACCACTTCGCGGACAACCATCCGCTTAAACAGGAGAGGCTTAGGCTCACTTACGTGTTGTCCAAGGAGTTGGGCTTGTTGGACAAAGTCCGCGAGATAGTCCCCTCCTCTGCCACCAGAGAGGACATTGAGATGTTTCATACCCCCGACTACGTTGACGCTGTGATTGCAAGTCATGACGATAGTTACATCAACGCAAGATACGGGATAGGGACTGCAGACAACCCCTCGTTCCCAGAAATGTATGATGCTGGTGCAAGATATGTTGGAGCTACCCTTGATGCTATGAAAGAAATCATCAAGGGCGCCTCCAACGCGTTCGTGATTTCAGGAGGCCTGCATCACGCGCAGAGAAGCGAGGCATCGGGCTTCTGTATCTTCAATGACATTGTCGTCTCAATCCTTCATTTGCTGAAGAAGAAACCCTGCCGCGTTCTATACTTCGATTTCGATGCTCACCATGCTGACGGCGTCCAGAATGCGTTCTACCGGTCCAAGGATGTTCTTACGATTTCAGTTCATCAAACAGGAAAGACTCTCTTCCCGGGAACCGGTTTCGTATACGAGACCGGGGCCGGCGAAGGGGTTGGGTATTCTGTGAATATTCCATTGCTGCCTGGCGGAGGTACTCCGGAACTCACTCGAGTCCTAGACGAGATTGTTGTCCCGTTATTCGAATCATACCGTCCTAATCTCCTAGTGACTCAGCTGGGAGTTGATGGCCACTACTTGGATCCTCTAGCGCATCTGACTTACACGACAAAAGGGTATGAGACCGTCCTAAGGCGTTTGAGGATCCTCTCGAGTAGCATCTGCGATATCGGGTGGCTTGCCACAGGCGGTGGGGGTTATAACGTGGCCAACGTAGCAAGGTTATGGACACTGTTCCTATCCATAATCCTTGACGAGAAAGTACCGGGCAAGATACCACAGGACTTCGTTGACAAGTGCAAGGAACTGAACTACGAGTGTCCAGCAGCTATAAGGGATCAAGACGAGGTTGTTCAAATGTACTTCACAAGGGAAGAAGTTAGTCTGGACCTTGAGCGCACGCTACGCAGGCTTAAGGAACTCATTTTCCCTTACCACGGCCTTGCCTGACCTTTCCCTTAGAACGGTTCTCAGTGTCCGAGCATTTTTCAATCTGAAGGTCAACCCACTTACTGACCATCTCAGTCACGAGGCCAGATGCTGCAGCCATAATCGCCGAGTCTGCGTCTTCGGCTAGGAGGGAAGAAGGGTCTATGCCAGACCGCGCCATCCTCAGAAGAGGAGAGAAGCATAACAAGCCTAGGACCTCAACAACCTCAAGCGAGTCGTTGCCAGTCACGCTCACCTTTGACCCGAGCACTTCTGTCGGCAGTCTGTGAGAATCGGCGTCAAACAGATCGGCCATGGTATTGAAATCAGAAGTCACAACAACATCAGGTTCCACACATTCATCGTATACTGTCGATTTCCCGTGTTCGAACTCAATAGAGCAGACCTCGCCGGTATCAGTCATCTTGAAGCAGATAGTCAATGCACGGAAGGACTGCTCTGTCCCATCTAGGTACTGCTCGAATTCGCTGTCAGGCATGTTATGGAGCTCTCTTGCTCTGTCAACGCTCACCCTCAGAGCGGCCCTGCATCCGTCAATCACAGGGACAAGATATTCCATCAGCATATACTGGTCCTTATTGATTTCAGCTGATATGCTCTGAAGGACCTTCTCGAAATTCCTGGCTCCTTTGACCTCGCTCAAATCACTTCGACCAGATGCGCCCCGCACGCTATTTAGACATGATGATAGACCCACAGTACATGACCCATTTACACAAAAGGCAATCTGAATGCATAAGCAGCCATAGTATGACGACAGACATCCACACGCACTTGGGCGCAGACCGCATGTCGATTCAGAAGGTGAATGAGTATGACTACGCACGACATACCGACACCCTTCTTCAGCGAATGGACGTTTTTGGCATTGACCGAGCAGTCTTGACACCCGTGGATCCCTATACAGGTACAGACCTCTATCTACAGGCTGCGGCAATCAACCCGGATCGTCTCTATGCGGCGTGTGAGGTTATGCCAAGGCCAATCGATACGGCTAGACGCAGGCTCAAGAAGTATACGGATGAGGGATGTGTCGCTCTAGTCCTTGATGACAACATGTACTATCCTAGCGACCCAGCAGTAGATGCTCTTGTCCAGCTAGCCGTGGACAACGAACTGCCCGTCTACTTCCACACCCATGAGCTCACGGGTGACACCATCAGCTTTGTCGACAAAGTCACTACACTCTGGCCCGATGGCAAGTTCATAGTACTTCACATGGGTGGCTTGTTTGGATTTCCGAATCTACTTCCGCTCATGGGTCGTCGGAACCTTTGGCTCGATATATCCATCACTCTCGTGAAACTCGTTGAATCACCTCTTCGCGTCTATCTCGATGCGCTCCTTCAAGATGCCGGAGTAAGACATCTTGTCTACGGATCCGAACACCATACCGAGTATCCAGACTTGATGGACTCGCTCAATATGATTGATTTGAACGTTGAAACAAGTAGAGTAGTAATGAAGGAGAACGCATGGCTCATACTTGGAATGCCATTCTGATAGGGCACTGCACTATACCTAGAATACTCTCAACCACGGACTGTAATCCAGGAACCCTGCAACGGCTAGAAGCCAATTCGTGCCAGCACTGCTTCATGCATTAGATTCTCAAGTTCCTCAACATTGGGCAATCCCACGACCCGGCTCCTGCCTATCTGGATGGTCGGCACCGCCAATATGTCCAAAGACTTTACAAGATCTGGCTTCTCGTCGACCGGTAGCTCGACTATTTCTATACCGAGGTCATCATAGGATAGGTTCTTGGTCACCTCGCGTATCATGGCTAGGGCTTCTTTGCAGAAGACACAGCCTCCGCTGGTAAACACGCTCACAGTGATAGGATAGGACCTAGAGCTTCGGACCTTCTCATTAGAAGCAACTGGCTTGGCGCCATGAGCCCGTCCTGTTTCCCGGCGCTTTTCCCCGAGACATCTTGCCGTCAGCTCTCGACGCCTCCTATTTTGGCTGCGTGCTTTTCCTCTTCGCACCCGCTACTCAGCGAAGACCGGCGGTTTCAGCCGAACGTGTTCGGTAACGCTCTCTATGGCTCGCATAGGTATAGACTCCCATGTCGTGCTGCCGGTCGCGGGTGACAGACGTTCGACAACCACCATTGGGCCTTCTGCTTGGTCATACCATACCTTACGAATATGTCCGATTGGGAAACCCCTGAAGTCGCAGACAACCTTGTTCTTCAGGAGCCACTTGACACTCGAGTCTGACATGAGTTCTCGCACGACTACAGGAGGCCGCGACCTGAAGAGCGTGTGTGTATCTAGCGTAACACTCAGGCATTGTTCTGGGAATAGCAGAGAATCAGCAACTCCGCGCTATAGGTAAGAGAGAATGAACAGCAGACCGCCTAGGAGCCAGTTCATGACTATCGGGAAGAACAGCCAAACCATGTAATTGCCTATCGGGGCATAGAACTTGTTGAGATTTGGGGGTACGAAATGAAAGTAGCCACTCTCAACATGGCGCCACTGCCAGAGTCCCTTCGTCTTGCTGAGATAGGGCTCCAAGAACACAGAATCAAGAACGAGTCCGAGAATGCCAGAGCCAGTGACTGCTGAGAATCCTTTCAACCCCAGAAGGATAGCGGCAATCAGCGTTCCCTGTACAACGAATACCCACATGAAAGGAATCCAAGTGGGCACACGTCCCACAAATACTCCATTCACATTGGTGTAGTGATAATACCCTTGGCCCGAAACATAGTGCTCGCCAAGGCCACCGATAGCGAGTGTGATGAATATCTGAACAATCACATACCAGCCTGCCGCATGCCATAAGAGGTATGAAGTGGCAGCGCCCAAGCTGGCAAATAGCACGGTAAGTAATAGCCCGAAGACCTTTGACATGGCCTACTAATGCCTCCGATAGACCTTGTCCCTGGCCGACTTGAGGAGCCTGCGAGCTTGTTCCGTTCTTGTTTGCAGTCGGACAATATAGCTCCTACCCACCTTGTCCTTCTCAATCTGCAATGTGCGCAGGATGTCCTGTACAGAAACAAGCATATCTACGACTTTGCCAGCGGTCCGTCTGTCTACACCCGTTTTCTTGGCGAGCCCAGATATCGAAAGGCTTGCTCCATTCCTGAGCTCTTCAACGATCTTTTCGACCGCTTCGGGGATTCCTACACGAGGAACTGAAGGAACGTGGGCATGTATTCGCATTTCAGGTCAATATCATTTGTGACTCAATGCTATATTAGCATTATTATGTACACATTACTAAGCCTACCTAACGGTGCACGAAGACGAAACGCCTAACATTCCTATACTCGGTGCGGGGAAACAGAGGCGGAGGAGCAACAGGCAGCCTACTTGTGGACTGGCTGCTATCTCTTGTGGGGTATGTGGCGGCATGCCGGCGACGCCTCAGCTCAGAAAAGGGCTACGCATAGCGATATCCCTAATCCCGAGCGGTCTGTTAATCGCAATGATCCCACTCCTGCTCGCGTACCCGCTTAGGCGCCGCGACATAGCCAAAGCTGAACAGACATTAAGGAATCGGCAGAATTCAGCTGATGAGCCCACATGATTGTCGGAAGCCCGACGAACTAATGTAATCAGCCCTTCTCTGCTTTATCCTTCTCATAGCCCCAACCAACAATGGTCTCGTCACCTGTCGAAAGTATGCTACCAGGAACGAAATAGCCGCCTAC
>PRDJ01000051.1 GCA_003345555.1 Candidatus Thorarchaeota archaeon | reverse complement strand
TGCAGAGGTTCTCAGCAAGAACATCAGACCGTCTCCTGCCAATCGTCTGGCGCACTCACCACAGCCCTCTGACTGGCATTCTCCCAACCTTTTTATGCCTCGAACCGGCTTCGAATACCCGTCCAGTCGAGGAGCATGGAACGGATGCGCACCCCCCGGGGCCTGCTACTGGCTCTCATAATCCTGACCTTCGTCGCCTTCTCCGTCCGCTCAATATCCATGCAGTGGTCCCCGCTCCCGTACAACATAGACGGCCTCTCCGAGCTCAGGGTCGCCCAGGGCGTCCTCGCCACCGGGCACCTGGACTTCCCCGACGATACCTCCATATCCGACACCTACGTCGCCGACCTGCCCGTCCTGGGGCTCTTCATCGCCTTCTTCTCCTCCGCCCTCGGCGTCGACCCGCTCACGAACAGCCAGCTCGTGACCGCACTCCTCGGCGCGGTCGCCGTCTCGATCGTCTTCCTCATGTTCCGGAGCCACTGGCGCACCCGCAGGGGCGCCGTCGCCTCCTTCCTCGTCCTCGCCCTCGCCGGCTCCTTCGTCTTCTCCGCCGGGTGCACCTGGAAGGAGACCATGGGCTTCGTCCTCCTCGCCCTCGCCCTCTACTCCTTCCCCCTCAGGAAGGCGCTCCCGTACCGCCTCCTGATGGTCTCCTCCCTGCTACTGATCCCGTTCACACACCACCTCGTCGCAGTCGTGAGCTTCGTCACCCTCACGTTCGCCGTGATCCTGGAAGTGGCCAGCAGACAGAAGGGGTACCGTATCACCAGGGATGATACCATGGACGCCGCCACGGTCGTCTCCGCGTGGGCCCTCGTCATCGCCTACTACGCCTACATCGACCTCCCCTACCTCGACTACCTCTCCCCTAGCACCGACCTCTACCTGTTCGTGGCCGTCGCCGCGCTCATCCTCATGGTCGGGATACGCATGTCCCGCCGGGAGCGCCCGCTCACCCGCCTCCCGCTCGGGCTTGCGGTGCCCTTGGTCGGCGCAGCGCTCATGGTGGTCAACTATGTACATCCGATCTTCACGGGCATCCCGGGGCCCGCGGCTGCCATCGCAGTCCCGCTCGTCGCGTACCTGATCCTCGTCGCCCCCGGGTGGGAGGGCGCGAAGCTCGCCCTCGTCCCCAGGGGCGGGACCAAGAACCTCTTGCTTGCCATGTTCCTCGGGCCTCTGTCCCTGATTGCCTTCGCGTTCGTGAGGTCGAACGACGCCACCTCGCAGCTCATAATCTACCGGTCGTTCGACTTCGTCCTGATACCGTTCGCCCTGCTCGTCGGGATAGGCTTCGCGAGGCTCGTGAAGCGCACGGAGCCCCTCGTGGGCGCAATGGCGGGGGTGTCCCTGGTGATCGTTCTGTCGACCACCCTGCCCGTGGCGTACAGCAGCCAAACGCTTTTCGGCGTGGAGAACCAGACCTATTGGTACGAGTACGATGCCTTCGAGTGGCTATCTGAGCACGGCGTAGAGAGATATACATCGGACCAGAGGCTCGGGGAGACCGGGTGGAGGCTCTTCGACCTCGAGTACGGCCGGGGACTGCCGTACGACCTCAGGGAGGGGATCGCCCTGAACAAATCATCGTTCTATGTGCTCGAGAATAGTTGGAGCACCGAAGGCGCGCAGGAGTTCCCGCTCGGAGTGGTCGTCGTCAACGATACAACGATAGACAGCATCCTGAACGACTCGAACATTGTGTACATTGGCGGTTCCTCGTACAATCTGCTGGTGTGCTTCCTGACGCGGTGAAAATACCCACCTTAATATCTATGCCCCAAAGCGGAGAAATACATCCTAGTTCGATACGGGGACGTCAATCTGGACGATTGGGTGAGCAGCGCCGGGGGGAACTGAGTAAACGGAGAAATGTGAAGGTGGCTTCTCCATCGTGAACTCTCGTTCTTATTGAAGTGTGTCGGGTCCTCCATCTCTGGTGCATGTCGAAGTCATGCACTTCTGACTCACCGAAAGCCGACAACTATTCAGTCGGTCGAGGGAGAGTGCTTAACGATGGAGGAAGGTAGCGTAACCGGTGCGCGTTTGGTCTTAGTTGGTCGGAGAAAGCGGTCTCTGGCGATTGTCGTCGCCATGATAATGGTCTTCTCATCTTCGCCAATTCTGTTCGGATTGCAGAACGAGGAGTCCGAACCCAGCTCCCTGCCGGTCGGCTACGAATTGCAGGGAAGCCCCCTTAGGGCCGGAATTCAGTATGACCAGCCAGGCTTCATGTACTCAACATTCATGACTCCGTACGATATCGCCCTCTACTGGGCGCCCGTCTGGTATCAGAATACGTGGAGCATTCAACTCGACTTCTTCGCGAGAATCAACTACGATGGTGATTGGGACTGCCAGAACAACCGTGAAAACGCTTACAACTACGACCTAGCCGCGTACGTGTACTACTCCTTCCTTGAGACCGATACTCACTACTACATCGGCTACTGGGATTACCATCCCATGGATCACTATGCTGCTGACACTGGAGGCTTGGGGGGAATATGGTCCGATGCAGGCCAGCATGAGAACGACATGGAAGGAGTCTTGCTCGTCGTTGCCAAGACTGGGGGCTACGGCACAGTCTTGGTCATGGAAACCATCGCTCACCTTGATTTCTATCAGTATAAGGGATCGAGCAGTGTTCACAGCGGTGATGAGGATTTTGACGGCGACGATGGCTGGATTACTTGGGAGGGCCACCAACCCGTGGTCTACGTGGAACCAGGGGGTCACGGCGTCTTCGGCGACCCAAGGGACAGGCCATCATACGATTGGTTTGACAGTGGAAACTGGATGCGTGACTACGCATGTAAGTACGTCCCTGGCACCACTGCGGAGGTGCCAAAGCGGCAACAACAAAGCCAGACATGCCAATATGCTCTGATTGCAGTCGACGACGAAGTAGACGGGTTCTGGCAACGGAGGGGCCAAGGGCCCACGTTCCACAGTTTCAATGCGTTTCGCGGAGACAATGGATACCCTAACAATGCAGCCAACGCACCGTGGGGACAGGATGACAATGATGATGCTGACAAGATCGCCGGGGACATCTTCTTCGACCCCGCCGGCATGTTTCTCAAGGATTTCCACTACTATGAAAGGTTTGACCGGACATACATATGGAACCCGTTCGCTATCGAGCTCACAGTCGTCTGGTACGATATCGGTTGGGCCAGTGACCCGGACGGTGGTCTTTCCGACGCCTACCTCTCGATAAGGATGTACGACGGCAGAGGGGAGCAACACAAGCTCCTGGATGGACAACAGTACGATTTCGAGAGTTGGGACCCTCCGCTTGACCCTCGCTTTAACCCGCGGGGAGGCACTGAGCTAAGTTGGATCTGGTGGAACGCGCCACTGTTTACGTATGGCTATCCGGGTTTCACTTTCTACGGCATGGCCATCCCTGGTCGGGAGCACTTCGACATAATGAGCAGGGACTGGGATTCCGACTGGGACTGGGTACCTGCGCTCCCAGGGGCTCCCGTTATCGAGGACGGAAAGATGCCGATCTACAACCCGAATCACGATGAAGTCCTCATGGGATACTGGTCAAGTAGTACTGGTACCGTCGAGGAGGACTGGTACCATGACTACTGGCTGATGGAGGGAATGAACGAGTATTGGTGGACAGGATCAGCGGTAGGTATCTGGGCTAGGGGAGACGGGGTCATAGACGATGACTCGATTGCGCCACAGTTCTTGAGAGTCAAGACCTGGCCATCAACTCACCTCTTCGCCACCGACGCGCGGAGCATATTCTTCCATACTACGATAAGGGAGAATGTTGGCCTGTCGGAAGTGAAATTCAGATACAGAGCCAACGACAGCGACGTCTGGAGCGATTGGAGGACCGCATATCCGACGGCCGCTCGTCCGGACACATCCGAGTTCGACTACTCGTTCACGATGCCCAGAAGAATGTGGCTGCCTTTCGAGAACCATTCGATCCTCTATCAATGGAAGGCGACGGATAACGACAATGATCGACCGAATGATGCTCTGACAACAATCTCCAAGGAATACCAGGGTCCCAGAATCAGCGGTAGACTGCCCGATGGTGAAGTGTGCTCTGTCAGCGGCAACATAATTGCTTTCACCACGAGTGAGTTCCTCGAAAAGCGTGATCTCAATGATGATGGAGATCTTTCGGACGAGGTCATTCAGTACTACGATATCAGACAGGAGCTGGTCGTGAACACCGAGCAGGAAGGGCGTCTGCCCTGCGTTTCTGGAAACAGAATGGTGGCAATCTTGCAGACCAAAGACCTTGTACCACCTTTTGACAAAGAAGTACTGGGTGTGTATGATTTCTCAAGTAACCGCTGGAGATCGATTCTTCAGGATTTCTACGTCGTTTCCCTGGATCTCGATGGCACAACGCTGGTATTCGAGGTAGATGAGTCACTTAGCAGCGGGCCACTCCATGGCATTGGCTGCGATTTCAACAAGGATGGGGATAAGCTAGACCACCTAGTCATGATGTGTGATCTAGAGGATTCTGGGACGATTCAACCACCTAGACTTATCGGAATTGGGAGGTCTCCTAGTGTGAGTGCGGATTCCCAAATCATCGCCTACTCGACTCCCGAGAGTTGGGTCGGTGACCTGAATGGAAACGGTTGGTACGACCTCGAGGACATTATTCGGCTCTACAACTACTCGTCCATGCAAGAGGGCTTCATCTATGAAATGGGGTACTCACCGAGCGTGGGGACGACATTCGATGGTCATCCATTCATAGCATACAGGTATCAGAGTCAGAACATAACCGAAGAAGTCTTCGTGTTGAGGGTCGCTGTCCTGGAGCATATGCCGCTCCCGCCCCCGCCCTGGCCGCCGGATGTGCCCGTTGAGGGGTGGGATATGACGGCCCATGCCGATGGCGATGCGCCGGTTTGCGGGATCTCAGGAACGCCTCAATCAGGAGACGCCGGCATGGTCGTGTTCGAGTCCTGCGGGCATGTCATGAAATACGATGTGGGTGAAAAGGTACTAACCGATTGCCAGGATCTTGGATTCGGACCTCAGATTGTGGGCGGATATCATTATACTTATGGGAGCTCACATGTGATTGCTGACTGTTCCCTGGTTGCGTTCACTCAATACGAACCGGCCTTTGTCTTCAAGGATTTGAGACACATGGATCTGAACTTCGACGGCGACTACGACGACTATGTGATCTCCTTAAACGATTCCCGGTTTGGGCCCCTTAGGGCACTGAACCCAAAAATACCAGTGAACCAGATGGTCAGGACAGCGGGGTTTGTTGTAGACTACTTCCAGGCTTCGACCGCGGTAAGTTCATCGATCATGAATTGCAGCGTGGGCGTGCTGTTCGACCAGATCAACTCCGAAGGGATCGCGAGGGCAGAAGCGAGACCGCCGGGATTCAACGGCCCGCTTCTTGACAGAGGCTTCTCAACTGTGGGCACTCCGCTCGAATTATCGACCACGGTCGAGTACGAAGGGCCTGTCGAAGTCCAGGTCTCTTACGACTTGTCCAGCGTCCTGAACGAGAACAACCTTAGGTTGATGCAGTTCAATCTCCAAACCTCTCGCTGGGATGATATTACAGCCTATGTCGACAAGGCAACCAGGACCGTGCACGGAACTACGTACGGGATTGTGGGAACAATTTCGATCATGGAATGGACAGGAGTGAGTCCTCCTGTGGATATTGGACTGGGGTTGAACCCATCGATGGACGGCAGCATCGTTGCTTTCGAGTTGCAGGAGTCTCAGGCTGAGATGGACCTTAACGGGGACAGCGATCTCGATGACACCGTCATACATTATCGCGATTTGGTCGGGAATGTCACCACCAACACAAGTCTTGAAGGAACCTCCCCATCGGTCAGCGGTAAGATTATCGCGTTCCAGGCAAGGTCCGACAGCGGGATGGACGAAGTCTCGATCATACGGTGCATGAACCTGAGTGCTCCCGGGCGCACGATCCTGAGCGCCAACGACACAGAGGGGTTCAATCTTAGTGCCAACGATACGGAGGACCTCAACCGCAGCATGATGATTCGGACCCTAGGAATTGGTGAATCACCATCCGCAAGCGGCCATTTCGTGGCTTTCCAGACTTCCGAATCTCAGCTAGGGGAAGACCTCAACGGCGACGGTAATCTGGATGACGTGGTCATACGCTACTTTGACCTTTTGACAAACGAGACAGTGAATACAGGAATCGATGGAAGATGCCCTGTGCTATCAGGCACACTGATACTCTTCCTGACTGACGAATCCGCCACGGACACGGACATCAACGGAGATTATGACACTAGCGATTGCGTGCTCAGGTGCTTCGACACATCCTCAATGACCCTGAGGGACGCAGTTTCTGATGCCCATGAGTTGTCAAGGAGCGTCTATGGTGATGCGATTGCGTTCGCCACGGATGAATCGCTCGCGAATGCCGATCTTAACAACGATGGCGACAGGCTTGACCGAGTCATTGGGTACTATGATGCAGGTGAAGATGTCGTTGTGGAGACACGCGCAGTCGGATACGCCCCGTCGATTCTGGAAGGCAGGATAGCCTTCGCAGCCTCTGAGTCGGAGACCAACAGAGATTTCAACGCTGATGGTGACAAGCAGGATTGGATCCTCCAGTACTGGAACATGACGTCCTGCAATGTCACCAACACGCGCCAGAGTCTCTGTGGTCCCGGATTCGGTCTCGCCATCTTTTCGGAAGGCAACATGACCACATACGTGGCCAACGAGACAATCTCAGCGCGGGATATCAATGGGGACGGAGACAAGTCCGATGCCGTTGTCAGACTGGTCGGCAAGAAGTTACCGTTTGGCGGACTGCTGCCAACCAGCACAAAGGAGTTCGTGCTCCGCTTAATCGGCCAGGACATGCAGAGCTCCGATGACAAGATCCATCTTGACTTCGGAGCTGGAGCTCTTCCCAGGGACATGGTGGTCTCCATGGACTCCTTCTCCGGATGGATGGGGACACCTTTGTGGACATTGGTCGACCAGCCGGGCCTCACCCTAGTCAGCGATGTCTATAGGGTGGGTCCCGTCGGGACGCCGCTGTCCCCCCTCTCGGAGGTGACGATAGAATATGATGAGGCGAAGGTGAACGAGAGCAATATCCGTCAGTTGATCGCGTGGTCGTCGCCCGACGGTCATACATGGCAGTTGCTGCCTTCGCTGTTCGTCGACACGGAGAGGAATGTGGTGAAGTTCCAGGCTCCAAGTCTTGGCTGGTTCGCAATACTCAGAGACAACGCTAAACCCCGATTGTTCCTCAAAGTCAACCAAACGCTGGTCATGGATGGTGACCACTTCAGTGCCGGTACGGAGATGCGGCTGATGGCAAGCGATTTCGGTGCGGGAGTGCTTTACTCGTGCTACCGCGTGAACGAGGGCCCGTGGACTCCGTGCAACGGGACCTTCAGGTTGGATGGTCCTGCCGGTACCTGCTACATCGAATATGTCTCCGTCGATAAGGCGGGCAATTTCGGGCTGATCAAGTCCGTGACCGTCATTCTGGACAAGTACTCGATAAGCGGACATGTGTTCCTCGACCGCTACTGCCCCGGAGTCTGGGGCGCGATGGACGCCGACGAGTTCGGACTCGGAAACTGGAATGTGTCACTCAATGGGTACACTGTGAATGGCGAGCAGGTCGATCTCTGGGTCTGTACCGACAATCTCAACGACCTGGGTCAGTTCGGCTTCCATGAACTGTGTGCCGGGACTTACTGGGTCAACTTGACCACTTTGACCGGGTACTACTATACTTCGTGGACTTCGCGCGAGGTCGTCATAGAGCCGACAGATCCTGTGGAAACGGATTTCAATGAGGATTTCGGAGCCCTTGTTCCGTCGCCAGATCCAGAGGTGCCATTCTTGCTCCACAAAGGCTGGAACCTCTGGTCGACACCGGTCGGTGTTGACGGACTCACTGCAGAGTCATTGCTCGCGGCGATTGGACCGAACGCGAGAGCAGTCACGAGGTTGGACTTGACACAGGGCAAGTACGTATCCTATGTGACCGGCTACTCGGACTCGTACGACTTTCCGATAATCATGGGCGAAGGGTACTTCATCTGGGTAAAGGACACCACACACTTCACCCTCAAGGGTGTGGTCCCCTCCTCGCCGAGTCTGCAGTTGGTGAAGGGCTGGAACCTCATTGGGTATGCCGGTCTGAGACCAATGATGGCTAGCGAACTGCTGATGGAAGTCCAGAACTCGTCCGCGAGGGCCGTGGTGTATTTGGACCCCGTCACGGGCACTTATCATTCGTTCGTGAGCGGCTATTCTGCCGACTTTGACTTCCTCGTCACCCCAGGAAGAGCCTATTTCATCTATACCTCGGGGAATGGGACGATCTCTTTCGGCTAGTCACCAAGTGGGTTGGTTCAAACCTTTTCCAAGTCTTTCTTATCCGCCGCATTTGCAGAGAGCGCCCACTGGCACGAGTACTCCGGTGCCCAGTGGTTCTCGGAGCATGGCGTCCAGAACTACACGTCGGACCGAGGCTCGGGGAGACCGGGTGGAGGCTGTTCGACCTCGAGTACGGCAGGGGGCTGCCGTACGACCTCAGGGAGGGGACCGCGCCGAACGAGTCATCGTTCTACGTCCTTGAGGACAGTTGGAGCACCAAGGGAGCTAGGAGTTGCCCTTCGGAGTTGTTATGACGAACAAGACGCCCAGAAATGAATGGGGAAGAGGTTTGGTGGAACTAGTTATGGGTGGTTGTAGTATGCGGCCCTTATGGTCATGTCCGAGTCAACGACCATCGTTCCTGGATTGGATGACGGCCCGCTATCCATGTAGAACAGGAAGTCGTAGATCTTCCCCTTCACGATGACCGAGTTCTGCACCTCTATCGTGTGCTCCCCAGCCGACACGCTGAAGGTTCCGCCCGTCACTCCCTTCTCGACGCCATCGATCTTCACCCATGACACCCCTCCGAGATCCCTCCCGGTGGCGAAGTATACTGCCTTCACCGTCAGGCTGTAGTAGATCTGGACGAACACCGCCTCGAGAACACGATTGGAACTTATCCCGACGGTGTACGGGTTGCCCGTAACCGGAGTCGCACCCAGCAGCCAGTGATCGAAGGCGCAGCCAGGGTTCGGATATGCCATCACAGTGACGGAAGTTCCGTACTCGTAGGAATTCACGCCTGAGGGATCGGTGGACCCCCATGCCGCGTTGTTCACTCTGACCTCCAGCGTGTACATCACGACCACATAGTTGACTATGTCCCTCAGGAAGTTGTCCCAGTTGTCTCCTCCCGGTGACATGCTGAAATCGTTCCATGAGTATGGCGTGGTGCTGCTGGGCGGTGAGGGGACCATGGCGCCCTGGTACTCAGAGAGTGTATCGGGGAAGTAGATGTTCAGTCCATGCGCGATCCGGTGATCCGGCTCGTGCCACTCTGCGCATACCATTGACGCAATCGAAGTGCGTATCTGGCTGAATGCGGCGGTCATCTGCACCGTCTCATCCATGTCCCCTGCATCAATCAAGTCGACGAAATTGTACAGGTCAATGTCGTGCATGTTCCCAAATCCGGCGGCCAGCTGTTGACAAGCCCAGATCTGCGGTTCGTAGGTGGGGAGGCGTTCCTTCAGACATAACGAGAAATCACCGATACCAGTCATCAGGTCCGACATTCCGTAGGCCGACCCTAGGCGCACGGCTGAGATGGTCAGGAAGTGGTCCTCGAAGCCCGGATACGTGTCCAGCGGATGATAGTGCTCCCAGAAATCCATGTAGTCGTGGACGATGATGGCCGCGAAACCGACGGCATCGGTCGTGTAGCTGGCTGACAGATGTGAGATTACCCAGTCGTTCTTCCAACCGCCTGTTCCTTCCGGAGGATCACCTGTTGGAGACTCGCCCGGACCGTAGACCCATCCTACGTCCTGAGAGGCCACCATCACTTGTGCGTAGTCCTTCAACTGGTAGGCAACTTCGACGTATGCCATCTCGCATGCATCAAACCCTATGACGTCGAATACTATGCCAGTCGCACTCCGCGCGGTATCCAGGGCATCGTGGAGATCCTTGAGACTCAAGTGGTCAGATTTGGGGACGGAGTCCCAACACACACCCTGCCAGCCGCCTCCGTGGTCCTGAAGGACCAGAGCATAGTGGGAAGCGGATCCGTAGGTAGTCTTGGCCCAGATGATGAAGTTCGACAGGCTCGCCGGTGCACCCATGCTCACCTCGCCAAGGTCCGCTTTGAGCGTAATTGACTGATAGCCAACGTCGTAGTACCTGGCATTAGCATTCCCAGTATCAGGCCACGCCTTCCAAGGGTCGATCATGACCAGAGTCTTCACGTTAGTGTGCACCGCATTCGGCAGCTCCTGCTGAAGATCGTAGAGTCCCCACTCACCCAGATTGGGATCCTCGTCGTCCATGTAGTACAGGACCATCCAAGCGGTCGGGGTAGGTTTCGGTGGCTTGGCTGCTGCCCCGAACGACATCAGGGGCATTCCTAGTGCGATAATCACGGCGCACGCTATGGCGATCTTGCTGACATTCCTCAGGATTTCACCCCGCCGGTCATGCACATTGGAGGTATTAAGTCCTGCCATCTGGCGTGCGTCTTCATTCGTGTGCCCGGACCCCGAGAGGATCGTCAAGGGCATCAAAAGCCAAGGGCCGTTCTGCGTCGAGAACCAGACCCACTGGTACTAGTGCGACGCCTTCGAGTGGATTTCGGAGCATGGCGTCCAGAACTATACGTCGGACCAGCGGCTCGGGTAGACCGGGTGGAGGCTGTTCGATCTGAACTACGGGAGAGGACTGCCCTATGATCTTCGAGAAGGGATTCCCTTGAACGAGTCGTCGTTCTATGTGCTCGAGAATAGTTGGAGCACCGGGGGTGCGCAGGAATTCCCGTTTGGGGTCGTCGTGGTCAACGGTACTACGATAGATGGCGTTCTCGGCGATTCGAAAGTGGTTTACATTGGCGGATCGGTTGGGACACGAATAATCGGCCTCTCGACAAGACAACAACGTTCAGCGGCGCGCGAGCAGGAGAGACTTCACAGCCTCGAACATAGGATGCGCACGCGCATATAGTCCTTCGTAACCCCCTGTTCTCATGGCTCTCTGAACCGTAGGATTTATCCGCTATCGGTCCTCTACGGGGACGCCGATATCGCGGGAGGACCGCAGGTTTGCCATTCTGTGGGCCACCAACTTCCGTAGGGTGTCGTCCGGGGGAGGTTCGTTTCATGCCAAGAGAGGGGGGAGTGAGAAGAGTGTCGTTGAGGATTGCGGTATGTTCGATGGTGGCTGTGGCTGCCATGGTCTGCTCATCGTCGCTTGCGTCGGCCAACACCAGTTGGGAAGGTGTGATGCCTTCGGACAATGCAGTCACCACCTACTACGAAACCCTGTATTCTTCAGCTGTTGACCCAACGGGCAACGTGGAGCTCGGGTTCGGTGCAACATTGGATACTTTCAACACCGTCGACGGGAGCAACTCCTATCACGAGGTTTCCATAGGGACCACATTGTTCGCCAACACATACGGGAAGACCGGTTATTCCTACTACAGCGTTGGTACTGGTCCCGAACTTCTTCCTCCCTATCCTACCAGCGTGACACTGGGCGAGGAAGAAGGGGTCATGATCCAGTTTCCGCAATGGGGGGGCGAGAATACCTACTTCCGTTTCTACGGCAAGGCCTACAACCAGGTCTTCGTCTGCGCAAACGGCTTCATTGTCTTCGGCGGACCGGATATTCCTGTCGGCTCAAAGACGACTGATCTGATGTATACGAACCCGGTAGGTGGGATATCCGATCCTGGACTGCCAAACGGGGTAGTCGCTCCGTACTGGACGGATATGAAAGGGACGGTGACGGTGAAGTACGGAATGTACCTTACGAATCATCTGATAATATGGTGGGACAGAGCCACAACCACCGGTGGCAAGGTACAGACTTTCGGAGTAGACCTTTGGGTCACCATGTACCCTGATGAGGAATTCTCCGTGCAAACTCCGCACATCCAATTCTTCTACAAGGAGATAACTCTCGAGTACTCATACAGCAGCAGGAAGGACAGGATATGGTATCCGACTTTTGAGATGGGTGTTCAGAATCAATTCGGGTCAAAATACCTCAAGCTGATTGACTATGCCGGCGCGATAGGGCCTCGGAACACGGTCGTCTATGACAAGAAGATGAACATTCTCGCCTCCGTGGGGAACCTCTACGACATCGACCGAGTCAACGTGTATTTCATCAAGACCATGAGCGACGGAACAACCACAATGCATGACGGGTTTGCGTCCATCCACGTCACAGGACAGGACAACGAGATCTGGGGAGGATCGAACATCAATTCTATCAGCAACTCTCCACCTGAGAACCCGTACGCGGACTACAAGAATCAGGTGCTCGCATCAGGCATAGTCACAGTGGTCAAGATTGGTGTTGGGGCAATCCCTGGGGCGGGGGCGGTGATGGCAGCTGGCGGGTTCCTCTATGATACATACCAGCTATGCCAGAAGTACAAGGCCGCGGAGCGAAGTGCCCAGACTGTTGCAGATGACGCCGAGACCTGGGAGGATGGTGGGATGGCGTCGAACGTCGCCAAGGACGGAGTTACGAACGTAATGGGCCAAGCCTCCGATGTATGGTCTGCCCCATTGCTGAAATGGAGACTCACCTCGACAGATCTCACCGCGCTCTTCAACTACGCTCACTACCTCACCGTTGTAGCTGAGGTTGTCTTCGAGAACGAGAACAACAACGAGCAGACCCCCATCGCGGTCGAGGGATTGACGTTCAAGTTCGATCACAACAAGGTTCAGCTGTTCAAGGAAGACTTCAACGGAGGGTTCCTTTCGAGCTGGGGGATGTCATACTCTGGTACACTCGGTCAAGCCGCGCTGGCGACCACGATGAGTGACACTGGAGCGATGAAGGAGAATTTCGGAGACTATTCACTTGGCGACTGGACAGTAGACCGGTCGGGTGGCGACGTCTACGTCGACAAGGCAATAAGCGGAACTCCCAGCGGGGCGCCCGCTCTCCAGGTCACAAAGACCAGTACGCAGGGCGGAGCCTCTGCATTCCGCATGTTCACCCATCAGTCGAGTCATTTCGTAGCTCGTTTGGTGTTCAGGACTCCCACGCTCGTCTCAGGGGATGCGAGCTTGTTGCTGAGGCAGGGATCGACTGACAGAATCCATCTGTCAATCAACAACGGGTGGTTGAGCTACCGCGACAACAGCGGTTGGCACACAATTTCCACGGTTGGAACTGGGTGGTGCTCGCTGACACTTAGCATATGGCCTACAAACGGCAACTATTCGATTCAAGGCGGAACTGTGTTCATCCAGAGCGCAGGCATGCTCGGGTCAGCGCCATGGACAAACAACTGGATAGATACCATCGGCTTCAGAGCAGAAGCCAGAAACGTGAAGATGCATGCAGACGATATCTGGATAGGCCCTGATTCTTCCCTGTTGGTCTACTACCCGGATCCCACAAACAAGGTGAGGCTAACCAGTCCATCAATTGGAATCAACAGAGGAAAGGACTACATGGCCACGATGAACTACTATTGCGGCGCAGTCGGCACCAACTACTACATGGTGATCTTTGATGACGGCAAGGTAGAACTGGTCAACAAACTCAACACGGCGACCGGCAAGAGTGCCCTATATGCCAACACAGCCAACGGCCTCATCTTGATATCAGACTTTGCCAGCACCAGTGTCTGGCACAGGATAGTCATCAAGGTGCATCCTTCGACGAACAACTACCTGGTCATGTTGGACGAGGCGTGGGGCGATGATGGTGGCAAGGGACCATATGCGATGAAATCAGGCGACCCTGCAGGATACTCGTTCTCTCTCGGATCGAAGGGTACTCCGCTGAGTGGCGAGAGCGGCTGGGCATACTGGGATGATTTGGTCGTCGGAGAGCCCTATCCTTCAGTAGGTCCGCCGGTCAACCAGCCTCCAGTCGCATTGTTCACTGCTACGCCAGCGGGCTTGAGAGTGGACGTCGACGCAACTGCATCCTACGATCCGGACGGGGTCATTGTCACCTACCAGTGGGCGTGGGGTGACGCTGCTGTAACTTATGGCGTGAAATCGTCGCATACCTACTCTTCCAGTGGTCCGCACACGATCTGGCTGACAGTCACCGACAGTCTGGGCGCACAAGCGACAGCCTCGACCACAGTCCAGACTGAGGAAGACACAATAGGTCCTACCACATCAATCGCGCTGGTAGGGCAGAGCTACCACGGCAAGTGGCTGCTCGGAGTCTACGCTGACATTACTGCAACAGATCCGTCTCCTGGCAGTGGTGTTGCATCGATATGGTATAGGGTTGGGGATACAGGATCATTCAATCCAGGCGGTACACATGTTATATATGAATTCCCCTCGGTCGGGAAGTACACCATCTATGCATATGCCATTGATGGGGCTGGGAACGTGGGGGCCACAGTCTCCAAGACTGTGACAGTGGTAGATTCAATTCCCGTGTGACCGTCTCTCGGACAGCGCAGCCTAAGGCAACCGTGACTATGCTCTCGCGCAACGGTCTCAGAGTATGCTCTGTTGATGCGTATGGGAGGCCTACATCATGTCTCAGAGAACGAAGGACGGCTCGCCATTCAAAGCTGAGATGAGCAGACTGAGAGTGGATCAACGGCTCCTGATTCTCTTCTTGAGTCTCGTCATCATCTCCAGCGCCTTGGTGGCAGCCTCGTATTTCGCTCTTGACGCCGGCCCGATTGACCAACTTGCTGGGACACTGCTAGCAGGGATCACCTTGTCCTTCTTCGTATGCGGCTTATCTGGAAATTCGAGTTGCCGGAGAATACTCTGTCACGCTCACCGTCAGGGATCAGGGAGGGCTCACCGACACGGACGTGGTCGTGATTACGGTGACTTCGCCCGGACATGAAGCAGGCATAGCGACGACCACCTGGGTGTTGATTGGCGTAGTAGTGGTCGCTGTGGCGTTGGGCGCTGCGTTCACGTTCATGAGGAAGGGGAGGCACTGAAGCCGGCACGATCAGAGGAGGCAAAGCCCTCCGGGAGCCCGTTCAGAATTCGACCTCAAGGAACTGGAGCGAGCCGAAGTAGAATGACAGAGTGTAGGTGCAGCTGGGGTCGAACCCTTGACCTTCCGCGATCACAGTCAAGTAGTCTCCCGCACTCACGTGTCCGTCTCCTAAGATGTCTGTGATCGTCAGATTGACGTTCACAGAATCAGGTATGGCGCTCAGGTATGACTGACTGATGATGGTCCCGCCATCAAGGTCCGATTGGCTCGGTGACCAAACCGCCGTCGCAAGATCACCGCCCGTTCGTCTTTCGGTGAGATCTATGCGGACCTGGCTCCAGCTTATGGACGGAGAGATCTGGTCGATCACGCCCTTGTGACCCCCTGAAACATCCTCGAGGTGCATCGTTGCCTCTATTGCGGTTATGGGCTCCTCTGCGCACTCAATATGTATGGGGGTCGAGTTGCCTTCGCGCACCCCATCGCGTATTGCAGAAATGGTGACATCGTGCGCGACGCCGCTCCCGGTTGCGACAAATATGAAGCTTGATGCGATCATGCCATCTACCTCTCTGAGCCTCACGACGGCAAGGTCAACCTCGTCCTCAAAATCCTCGATCCCAACTGAGTACGACAGGTGGGAATTCACCTCGACCTGAAACCCATCCTCGAGATGCTGTTCAACGTCCTCTTCCACCTGGGTTATGCTAGCGTTCTCCAAGTAGTAGCATTCCGATGTCCGAATCTCCGGCCCGCTCAAGTCGACGGCTTCCTTTCCGATGAAGAGATACACATAACTCGGATCCCCTGCGTTCGGATTTGAGACCTTGTCCTCAGGTTTGAAGATCTCGATTCCCGAGAGAGACACGCTTTGGTTCTCGATGGTGAGGCTCCGATCCGTTTGCGATGGTATGTAGTAGATGATAAGGACGGAGACGATCAACACTGCGGCGATTGCCACAGCTAGAGCTGGCATCAACCACCTTGGTCTGGTCCTCTTGGTTGTTTTCGTAATCCGTGGCGACTCGTCCGAGTCATCGGAGGATGATGCTTCATCGCCCTTCGGATCGTCACCATTCGTGCCGAGACTTCGCTGAGCTACGTCCCCCATCGCCGTTCCCTCGAGTTGCCAATGCGTTGTCTGATAGATAATCCATTGGTTCTTGCGCTTCCTCCTCTCGCCGTTCATTTACAAGTCGGAGCCCATCGCCTGATAGACGGTATCCTCTTCATAGAGGGCTGCCTTACGACCTGAGGGAAGGGAGTGCCCTTAACGAGTCGTCATTCTATGTGGTCGAGGACAGTTGGAGCACCAAAGGCGCGCAGGAGTTCCCGTTCGGAGTCGTGGTCGTCAACAGAACGGCCATCGAGACGTCCTTGACGGTTCGAGCGTTTTCTACATCGGTGGTCCGTCAGACAATCTACTAACATGCTTCTTGACACTGTGAGTACGGGTTGAGCCGGATTCAACCCGAGATACTTGGCTGAAAGTCAACCAATGGGCTCTCTCGCGATTACTCGAACCTCGGTTCCCTCCAAATCCTTGGCTATGTCCTCCGCGAGCGCGTTTTCAAAGTAGTTGAGATACACGAATGTCGATAGGAGCGCTGACCCGAGCAGCACGAGCATGAAGGTGGCGAACGCAACCACATAGACCTCGAATGCGACAGCTATTTCCTGAACGGAAACCCTGACAAGTATGAAGAGGGTCCCGACAGCAAAGTAGCTCTGGAACATCCTCGACCTGAGGCCGTTGTACAGCGTGAACTGCTTCGCTTGGCCACTGATGCTCGCCCCGAGCTTCCTCAGAAGGAACCACGGTAGGATCAGGAATGGGAAGAGCAGCGACGCAGTTGTGAGCAGTGAGAACAGATTGAGCAGGGCCGCGGGAGACCTATCAGAGACGAATGGATTGAAGCTGACGTAGATCCCCATTACGAATCCGAAGAGGAGCTGCCAGAAGACCGGAGCTCTTAGGTCCGACAGCGTAATGCCTCTTCGGGATTCCGTCGGGCTCAGGCTGAGCGTCTTCGTGTCGAGAACATCAGGGATATCGAAGAGCCATCTGATCGCGCGGTCGATCAGGGACAACTTGATATTGCCGCTCAGGCGCGCAACCTCTTTCATGACCCGTGGGGTGAAAAGCCTCTCAATAGCAGACAAGACCCCGACGGCTCCAATAGCCGCAAGGTATAGTGCTAGACAGAAGAAGAGGAACACGACGAACAATGCGATTACTATGGCGACTCCAGCAACCACGAGCTCTCCTGCCGTGAAGATACCTAGCTGGACGAGATCTGGGTAGTAGACGGCCGCAATCCCAATGAAGATGACGATGATTGTCGTGGCGCAAGCGGAAAAGACCGCCATCCATCTCAGAATGCCTCTTCTCGAGACGATACCGCTGCTCCTGTAGTGAACATAGATCGGGATCCCAACGATCAGGAAGGAGACGGTCAGCCCGCCCACGATTGCGGAAACCACTTCGAAACCTGAGAAGTCTTCGACCAGGAAATATGAAGCACATGGAATGAGGATGGATATCGATGCAAGGAGAGCGAACACAAGTAGAATCTTCTTGTCGAATCTCCGCCTCAAGGAGACAGTCTCATTGGCGGTGCTCGTCCTGTGAACAGTCGGCTCCATGAGTACTGGATATGCGATTTCAGGATGAATACTTACCCCCTCGGTCTCCAAGATCTGGCGAAAGAGTTCCAAAGGAGCCGTGGTTGAAACGGGAGCACTAGCCTTTCTTCAATCAGGGCATTACTTCACCGAGCTAAACTCGTTTTGCCTCTCTTTTTCAGCCCTTCATCTCCTATGGTCTTTTCCGAGACGGACCGGCTAGTTTGAACATGAGGGAGCGAGCGCGGCGAGCAATCCGCCAGACCCAGGCAACCTGAGCCGCATATCAGTTCTTTCCGGCATGGAACTCGTTCATCATGTCCGACTGTGCAGAGCTCGATTCAGCTTCTATTCGTAATCACGTTCTTGCGGCGCTCAGCGGGAGTGTAGGGACACGCTATCTGACATCTTGTGCACATCACATGCGTCAAGGGCGTCAACTGAGGCTCGTACTTGACTAGCAAGGGCCGCACCGCTTCGGGAATCCTGGAACGACAGTGTACGCCAACAAGACATCTCTCAGAGTCGACGACGTATGGCTTCAGTGCTCCAGCTGGGCACGCCTCGACGCACCGATTACAGTCGCCACAAAGATCCTCCTCGAAAGGTTTGTCAGGTTCGAGGTCAGCATCAGTCAAGAAATATCCGAATCTGAGCCATGGACCATACTTGGGCGAGATTATCAACGAGTTCTTCCCGAAGGCCCCTATCCCTGCGAGCCTGAGTACCCTCTTGTACGAGTTGCACGCAGTTGACTCGAATGGATACGCAACGCGATAACCCTCGTGCTTGAGAGGTTGTGCCGCATAGTGCCGCATCGACCACAAAGGACTATAACCAGGCCAGTCAAACTCGTCTCGTCGTATGCGCACGCCGAGCTCAAAAGAATCGTCAATCGACAGGATTCCGAAGACAATCATGCTCTTGGCCTCAGGCATAACGTCAGTCGGCTTCTTGGTGAAGGACGACTTCGCTCCTGTGATCTTCTTCACCGTTGGCCTGAGCTTGATCCTCGGAAGATTGTCCACATCAGCGACAGATGCAATTCCGAAGGCAACGGCCCCTTCCCTGAAACAGGCCCTTCTCACTCGGTCTCGAAGCACATCGCGCTTACGAGTCATTGTCATCTCCCTCTCGAAGACCTGATCGGATTGTCGATACTATGACCACATCCTCCTAGCTTCCCCGCTATCATCCTGCCCGAATATGGTCTTTTCTCAAGGCAGCGGTCGTGAGATTTCATGGGTTTCGAGGCGGCAATTCTAGCGTCGAATTAAACCTGTCTGAGCTCAAATTCAGTTGCGACCAGCAAAGGCTCATAGGGAAGGAACGACGATTCGCCTTCGAGTCTGGGGATATGGCTGAAGAGAATAGCGACCTGCCATCTCTTCTGAATCATGCGAAGAGTCAGGAGAGGGAATACAGTTGGGCGACTGCGTCTGGAACCTACGCCAGGATTCTAGAAAGCCATCCAACGCTTGGTCCTTTGCAGCGAGGTGAGATTGAGGAAGCGAGAGCTCATGCGTCGTTCAGATTCGCGTTTCAGGCTGATACAAACGAGGAGTTCAGAGAACGATTGAACACCGCTATCTCTCAGTACTCAAAGGCAAGAGACAGGTACATTGGAATCGAAGGCAGGGAATCTCTGCCCTATCAGCGTCGCTGCGACTCAATGATCGCGTTCCTGAACTACTGGTTGACTTCGGAGCTCGCTGAGAGGAAGAAGACGACCAATGATAGCTGGAGGTTGGCGAAGGAATCGCTAGCTGCCTTTGACAAGGCCGGAGACAAGCACAATTACGTTAGAACCTTCAATCTTCTATCTTCAAGTGCGGGGCTAGCCTATTCATACGGCGAGGACTTCAAAGCAAGAGAAGAAATCGTGAGATCGGTAATGGAATGTGGCCAACTTGCGGTTGAATCCCTCTCGACCACTCTCGAGTCTGGCGAGTTGGCGGCGACATATGCAAACGCATCTGTGCCCCTCGAAGAGTACGCCTGGCTTTGCGAATGGAAGGATGTCCCGAAGTACCACAAGAGGGCCCTCGAATACTGGAAGAGGGCAAGTGATATCTCCCAAGAGATTGCCGCGGCGAACCTTATGGCATTCTTGATGGGTACAGCTCCGCCCAATCCTCCAGGGATTGAGACAGGCACAGAAGAGTACATGGGACTTCTTCTGAAAGGATTTGAGCATGCCAAGAAGACCAGAGACGTCCTTGCACGGTGTGGTGTTCTCAGCTGTCTGGCTGCGGAATGGAATTGGAGACAGTTGAGAGCACAGGACTCCGACGAGCTAGAATACAACTTCAATCAGGCTCTTCAATATTCACAAGCTTCACAGAAGGAGTCCTCGATATTGTCATTTCGGGTACCCTATGTTGACGGCGAGATATGGACCGAGGTCCCATATGCTGGCCTCTATGGCATTCGTGCCTATTTTGGGTTCGATTTTCTCAGGATACGTGAATTCGCTGAGAAGGCAGTTGCAGCATCCCAAGACTTGATGAGACTAGCGGAGGAGTCGGGGTATCCTATGGTGCAACGTGCAGCGCATCATGAGTGCGGATACTACCTGACGACCCTCGCCCGAACAGAGTCGGATCCTGAGAAGAAAGAGAAGCTGTTGAAGGACGCTCTGGAACACCGAGAGAAATCGAAGGCAACCATCAGTCGCTTCAGTCCGCGCGGAGGCTGGGGTCTTGGCGCCGAACTCAACCTCTTGGCAGAGACCAAACTTGAGTTGGCGTCCATTACTGTCAACGTCGAGGCGAAGAGGGCGATGCTACATGAAGCGGTTGCCCTCAGAAAGGAAGGGCTCGAAGAGAGCTTGAAAGCGATGTCGGTATATGAGACATTCGAGCCTTGGCGCTATCGACTTCTTGGTCGATGGGTGTCCGACTACGGCATAACGCTCGAACGGCTCTATGAAGTCGAGGGTGACCAGAGCATTATGAAGGCAGCCGCGGAGACATATGAGAAGGCCGCCGACATGTACAAGAAATCAGGTCATCCGAGCCGCGCGGCAGAATCCTACTGGAAGGCCGCGAGGGCGTACGACTCAATTGGAGATTTCACCAAGGCAGTTGACAGGTTCGAGTCGGCTGCGGTTCATTACAGGCAATCTGCAGAGACAATTCCTCAGTTGGCGGCCCTCCTTCATGACCACTCCATCTACATGCAGGCCTGGGCAGAGATCGAACGCGCTCGTCACTATCACACCAGACAGGATGCGTCCGCGGCGAGAGAGTGCTATGAGAAAGCTTCGGCT
>PRDJ01000050.1 GCA_003345555.1 Candidatus Thorarchaeota archaeon | reverse complement strand
CGCACTTATGGAGATGCTCTCTGGAATGTACTAACGGAGCAGCTACACCATCGTGGGCAGGTTTTCATCCTGATGTCATCAATGGGCGTTAAGCCTCCGGAAATATAGTAATGGCCGCCCGTTTGGCTGAATGTCTCGAAAGTCCAGATGAAAGGTGATTGACGTCTACGCATAGGACCGCATTGTGGCTCCATAGCAATGTCAAGTTACTTCAGTGGGCCTGCCCTCTGCACGATTCTAGCCTGACTGTACCTGCCTTCGTGCTCAGAAATCGGGGGGAGTCATGGATCCCCACCTCGGAATCTTCTCCATCGCCGGGTCATAACCATCTAGGACGTGACGACCAAGAATGAGCCGCTGAATCTCGCTGGTGCCCTCGTAGATTTGGTACAGCTTGGCATCGCGAAACAGTTTCTCCAGTGGGTACTGGTCAATGTAGCCATATCCGCCGTGCAGCTGAACAGCTTCGCTCGCAACCCACATCGCGGCGTCCGTCGCAAAGGCTTTCGCAACACTCGCCGCGACAGTCGAATCGCCGATAGTGTCAGCTTCCCATGCAGCCTTAAGGTACAGCATTCTTGAGGCCTCGATTTTCATGTACATTTCAGCCAACTTGAACTGCGTGACCTCGAACTTCCGCAGCTTTTCTCCGAATGCTTCCCTCTTGTTGACGTACTCTCGGGCGAACTCCATGGCGGCCCTCGCGAGACCGGTCGAGAATGCTGCGATTGCCGGTCGTGTCATGGCGAAGGTTGACATTGCGATTAGGAAGCCCTGACCTTCAGACCCCAGCAGGTTCTCTTCTGGGACGTTTACATCCTTGAGCATAACGGACGATGTCGCTGATGCCCTGTGACCCATCTTCTCGACTGGGCGCCCGGTCTTCAGGCCGGATGAATCTGCATCAACGATAAATGCACATAGAGCCTTGTGTCGTTGACTGGGGTCTAGGCTTGCGAATATCGTGAAAGTGTCGGCGTAAGGTGCGTTCGTGATCCAGAACTTACTCCCATTCAGAACGTAGTGGTTGCCTTCCTTCCTTGCGTGAGTCTGGATGCCTGCCACATCGCTGCCCATTCCCGGTTCTGAAGTTGCAAAGCTAATGAACTTCAGTTCCTTCGTCAGCGGTCTCAAGTACTTCTCCTTCTGTTCGCTCGTGCCTGCGACAAGAATCGGTTCAGCACCCAAGGAGTTGGCATAGATGCTAGTTGTCATCCCTGCACAGCCTGCAGCCATCTCCTCGACTACTAAACACATGTCAATAATACCAAGCCCGGCGCCACCGTACTCTTTTGGTATGCCGAGATTCATGAGACCGGATTCCCAGCACTTTCGGATGATTGGCAGCGGGAACTCGCCGGTCTTGTCGTAGTAGTGAGCGTACGGAATCATATACTGTTGAGCAAACTCTCGTGCTTTCTTCTGAAGCGCAAATTGCTCAGCGGTGAGACTGAAGTCTATCAAATCTGCTCCCTCGCTTGCTGTGGTGGTTACTCCAGATATCCACGCGCTATTAATGACTTACGAACTGGCAAAGAATCAGCTCTGGGCAGTCATTGCCTTTACTACTTCAGGCAGACTCCATTTCAGCTCCAAATCCAGAGCACCGCTTTCGGGTCCAGGACAACGCCTTATGCATGTCCTGCAGGCCACACACAACCATAGGTCTACCTCGACCTTTCCGAATCCCGGAGAACCTTCCTTCAATGCTACGCTACCGGAGGGCTTCGCGGTTGCAAGGCTCCGGACAGTCCTGTAGAACGCAGCCTTGTTAGCAGGCAGGAGCTTGAGATCGTCTTCGGAGAACTCGAAAAACTTTGGAATGTCCATGGTTGGTTTGAGCTCTATGGCGTGCTCGGGGCAGCTTATCTCACACGACTTGCAGCCTAGGCACTTGGCATGAGCCCAGTTGATAGTTCCAAAGCCAAGCAGCGGAGCATATCCCATCATATCGCGATACTCGTCCATTACAGATGGAACATCAATATCCGTCAACTCTTCCACCGTAACTCGGGGTCGCGTGCTTGGGATTCTCGCGCGAGCACGGTAAGCGAGAAGGACTGCCGACTTGATCTTGCCTTCTACATCCTTCAGTACGGGCTCAGCAACCACATTTCCTGCGACCTTGATTTTGGTCATCTTGTCGCAAGACTTGGAGAATATATCGAGAGAAGAAGCAAGCCGACCTATGTCATCGGGGCGGAGGTTACTCAAGATGCTCTTGAGATCGCTCTGTGCACTGGTAAGCTGAAGTGCCAAGCCGCCCACCGTCTTTATTGTAATCTCAGCCTCATTTGGGGTTCGAGGAATGTCATACTGCACGTAGCCGTGGGTTTCTCCTGCAATCGTGAGGAGCTCGTCCCGCTTCAACCGCAGCAGATGCTGGAATACACGGTTTTGTGGGATGTGTGTCTTTTCTGCTAGGTCGTGTGCTGTCATGGCACCTATCTCACGGATGAGAACAAGTATCATACCTCGCTCGAGCTCATTGTCGAGGTACGTCTCCATGAGCTTCTCGTAGACCTCGGGGTCAAGCTTCTCACCGTAGACATTCGCCTGCGAAACCAATCGCGGACCCTTTTCCAGCGCTATCTTGAGCCTAAACCTTGTAAATGCTTCAAGGCCCGCAGACACGAGCAGTCGGAGGTCTTCTGAGCTCTCGGTGCTTTGTGACTGAAGGACAGCCTCCGTTGCCGCGTCCACAGCCTCTCGGATAGCATTCATGTGATCCGATATCATCGATTCATCATATTCGCCTAGCAATTGCAGCTTTTCCTGAACAAGACCTAACCGCTCAAGAGAGTCCTTGGCAGAGTCCTTTGCTGGCCCTTGTAACGATTTGACAAGCCCCCGAAGCTGTTGAACCACCCTCTTCACTATCAGTGTTGTTGGAGGAGTGGCAGGCAGGACGCGGGAGAAAACTGGTGCATCACCGTCGAGACCGGCTATCTCCACCTCGCCTCTCTGAATCATCGAGATGATTACGAATTGGATTCTTTCAGGAGAAACCTTCATCGAGTCAGACATCTGAACGACCGTCTTCGAACCGGCGTTATTTAGAATGAAAAGAATCATTCCGCGATACAGCTCGTTCACGAGGTTGCCCGTAAGCAGCCTGACCAGACGCTCGTCACTAATCCGTCCCTCTCTCTTTCCACGCTTCACCTGAGCAACGGCTCGCAGGAACGGTCCGTACCTAGTCTTTGTGCCGAGTTTCTGAAGTGCGTCAAGCCTTGCTTCAGGATTCGAACTGGAGTCCTGCAGAACGAGTGAGAATGATTCTGCTAAGGATTTGATGTCTGCAATTGCCCCTGTGGCGTTTGACTTGGCTTTCTCATCGTACTCTCCAAGGACCGACTCTACTCTTGGGATGGTATCATGGATTAGCTTCAGGGATTCTGTGATGTCTGCTGCTTGGCGGCCAACGCTCTCAACTTCAGTCTTCTCTGTTTTGGCAAGCAGTGTTTTCAGGGAGTTCAGAAGGCCCGCAATGCCTTTGGACTCACCACTTGATACCGCCTTCTCAAGGTTTGAGACCGCCTCCCTGAGAAGGGCCTTGTCGGTTATCTGATCGACCAGCCCTATTCGCAGAGCTATGTCCAAGAAAGCGTTGAAATACGCGTCTGGAAATGCCAGTATTGATTCTGTCAATGGTAGGAGTCCGCGCTTCAGGTTCTCAATCTCTTCGGCGATTCTACTAGCTGGTATTGCAGACTCCTCTCTGAGACCGCCCAGTGTCAGGACCATGTCCATCATTCGACGTCTCTTGGGCGCCATCTCTCTTGCTTCTTCCATGGTGCTCAAGGGCTCGCCTCCATCCACTTCCCAGCTGTGCCCAGATGAACTGGTGTCGGGCCAAGAGTCTGAGCTCGCTTAACCATCTCATTTACAGCGCGTGTGAATCGTTCAGGTTCAGCGCTGAACATCCTAAACATCTCGACCCGCTCGCCCTGCCACCCGATGGCATCCAGTATCTCTCGCGCGACGTCTACCTGAATCTGAGCAATCTCGTTTCCTGTCCCGCCAATATGACAGCGGTCTTTCTCACAGGCTGCAACCATCACTGTGCTCGCACCGTGCTCGAACGCCTTGAGGATATCGATTATCGATACCCGCCCTGAACACGGAACGGGGATTAGGCGAGTGCTTGCCGGGTACCCCATCCTTCGAGTCCCAACTATGTCGATAGTAGATACAGCACACTCTTCACAGTAGAAACAGACAGTTATTGGATAGTCAGGTCCTGCTCCATCTAGTGTTCCCTCGATTTCTGACCACAACTGGTCGTTCGAAAGGAAGTTGAGCTGAGTTGCAGCAGACGGACACAGACTTTGACATATACCACAAGCGTGACAGTTCAGAGTGTCGATTGTGGCCTTGAATAGTATCTTCTGAGCCTCGCTCTTGGCCTCAGCATCGGTTTGCTCAACCATAAGAGGTACGCCACGAGGACACTGCTGAGCACACAAGCTACAGCCAACACAATCATCAGCTTTCAGAACTGCACCACGTGCAAAGGTCTCAATCTTACCATTCTGTAACTCATTATGGAGCATCAGTGCGGCGGCCTGTGCGTCAGTCACGGCTTCAAATACGAACTGAGGGCGCGTGATTGCGCCGACGGCGACCACTCCTCTCCTCCTAGTCTCATTTCGTCGGAGTTTGCCGTAGAGCTCCTTCACATGACCATCGTATTCCACCGCGAAGCCAAGTGACTGTGATAACTCTGTAACCCCCTCCGCGGGCAGAATTGCTGAGGATAGCACCAGTAAATCAGGACTTGTCTCAAAGTACCTGTCAAGAAGAGAGTCATAAAACCGCACCCAAGTTCTGCCCTCCTTTTCCCAGACCATGCTGACTCTGCCACGAATGTAGTCTACGCCCTTCTCACGAGACTCTTTGTAGACTATCTCATTCTCGAAAGGCACACGAATGTCCATGTATATGATGCGGACTTTGGCGTCCGGGACTCTCTTCATCGTCTCCAATGCATTGTCAATGGCGAAAGTACAGCAGAGCTTGCTACAATCCCGTTTGTAGTCTTCCGATCTACTGCCCACGCATTGGACCATGATGATCTCTCTGATTGGCTGACCATCAGAGGGCCTCGATAGGTTCTCTTCACTTAGCATGCGGGATAACTCAAACTGCGTGACCACATTCGGGTTCTTGCCGTATCTGTACTCTTCCAATGCTGTCGGTTTGAATTCCTGAAAACCCATCGCGAGCACAATGGCCGATGTTTTGAACTTCTTCTCCTCTCCGCCCTTGGTCGGGACGTAGTGCACTGTGAAGTTTCCCATTTCGCCTTCTACGAACTTCACTCTTGCGCCTGTCATAACGCTAATCCTTTCACTTGTCTCCAGTTCCTGCAATCTTCCGCTAAGGACCTCTCTTCCGGACCGCCCTGTTGGTGTAACTAGGGGCAGACTAATCACATGCCCGCCCAGTTGCTCGCTCAGTTCAATTAAGGACACATTATATCCCAATCTAGAAAGGCTCAGGGCTGATTCGATTCCTGATATGCCGCCGCCAATGACAGTCACGTGAGCGGGTACTTCCTTGTGCTCAAAGGTGAGAGGTACGGACAGAGCAGAACATGCCAGAACTCCGTGAATCATAGCAGCACTCTTCTTGCTGGCCTCATCTTGGTCGCTATGCACCCATGCAGATTGCTCTCGAATGTTGACATATTGTATCTGAGACGAATCCTTTCCCCTTGCTCTTAGATACTGATCAATCCTTGGCCTGATTTTCTGACTTGTACAGGCAGCAATGACTAGACGACCTCCGTAGTCATCGATTAAACTTTCAATCTGGGCTAGGCCGTCTTCTTGGCAGACTAAGTCATGGATTGCGACAACGGCGGCAAGATTCGTCTCCTGAGTCTCCCTCTTCAGCAACTCATAGTCAAGCCGCAGCGTCTTGCCACAAGTGCACAGTAGTGCTGCTGACTTGTCCGTCGTCACTGCTATCACGCCCTGCCTTGAAGAATCATGGATACCACAGCCCTAGCCTGAGTCACACTCTCCGGAACCTCAGCAGGGCCAGCCGCTGTGCCACAGACGTAAAGATGGTCTCCGGCTACAACCTCATTCTCAGAGAGCTGGTCAGCGGGTTTCACAAAGCCATCCGAAGAGCTGAGTCCTAGCTTTTCGATGAGTCCTGCCATGTCCGGCTGAGGCTCTAGAGCGGAAGACAAGACAAGAAGGTCCACTGAGAACTTCAGATACTTGTCAAGCAGAGAGTCATAGACCGTGATTTGCAGAGCATCATCCCTCGCCCGCTCCACTCGCGTGACACGACCTCGTATGAACTCGACTCCAGCCTGTCGTGCCTCCCGATAGTAGCGTTCATGTCGGTCATAGGTTCGAATGTCCATATAGACTACGGAGACTCTTGCGTTTCCTCTCTCTTGCATGACAATATTCGCATGTTTGAGCGCAAACACACAACATATCTTCGAGCAATAGGGGTGATAGCTCTCATCCCTGCTTCCGACGCATTGAACCATGAGGATGTTCTTGACTGGAGACCCATCCGAAGGTCGTATCAGAGCGCCCCCCGATTTTCCATTTGGGTCGAGTATCTGCGCGAGTTCCAGCTGCGTGATAACATTGGGAACCTTTCCGTAACCGTATTCCACCATGTCAACCGGTTTCATCTCATGATAGCCGGTCGCGATTACTATGTCCGAGATTCGGAGCGTCTCCTCAAAGGGTTGTGCTTGCAGATTGATTGCCTTGGTGGGGCACTCTCTTTCAGCTTTCTCGGTACCTTCATCGGGCCTTTGAGGATTATAGACTACTGCTTGAGGCTGACACTGCGGAGATACCAGATAGAATGCTTTCGAGAGGCCGACACAAAGTCCGCACATGGTGCATTTCTTGGGCTCAATGTACCTTGGGGCAGCAGCAATCTTGACCTTGAACTCGCCCGGACTGCCTGAAATATCGACAACCTCGCAGCCTGTCCGGACGTCGATGTTGGGCTGATCAGTCATTGTACTTCTGTAGAAGCACTTGCGAATTCCGGGTCTCCAACGGTTGCCCTCAAAGCAATAGAAGCAATCATCGGTTGGAAAGGCTTTGTAGAGATCCAGCGCATTACCCCCCATAGTGGAAGACCTTTCCACGAGGACTGTCTTAATCCCGGCGTCAGAGAGTTCTGCAGCTACGGTCATTCCTGCGACTCCAGCTCCAATGACGAGGACCGGGTCAGACACTCCGCAGTTCACCTCAGCCCTTCAAGTGCGGGAGTATTGAGTCTGCAGGCACACGATTCATACGAAGGCCGATGGCATCCTCGTTGATTCCAAGTGCTAGGGCCAGAATCTGTGGATAGAGTAACACCGGCAGGTCATATACCTCGCCGTAGGAGTCCTTCAATCCCACTTGTTGGAGGTCTAGCTGATTTCCACATGCTGGGCATACCACTGTCGCGAATTCCGCCCCGGCTTCTTTCATGGAGCGGATTTTGTCTCTGGCGAGTCGAATTGCCAAGGGTTCATTGACTGGCAGAACTGTAGCACCGCAGCACTGCTTCCAAAGGGGATACTCGACCACTTTCGCACCAGTTGCCCGGACCAACGCGTCCAGCATCTCAGGCTTGAACTCTGTAACATCATCAGGCCGAAGAAGGTGGCAGCCATAGTGAATCGAGATGCCAACGCCGTCAAGTGGTCTAGTGATTTTGCGCTGAATCTCCTCGATTCCGATATCGGTGTAGAGAGCTTCGATCACATGGCGTACTTTGACCGTGCCTCTGAACTCCAGGCCCATTTTCTTGAGTTCCTTGTTTACGCGCGAACGGTCCTTCTCATCATGCTTCAAGTGATGCTGTACGTCCTTCAGCGAGCCAAAGCATCCATTGCACGGAGTAACTATATCATGTCCATTCTTCTCTGCTATCGCGAGAGTGCGCCCGTTCACAACCAGCCAACCGAAGTAATCGATTGACCGTAGATTAGGGCTGCCACAGCAGGCGACGTCGGTCATGTACTCGAATTCCATGCCCAGCGCTTCGCCAACCTTCATCACGGCCGCTTCGTAGTTGGGATAATTCGCTGGAACGCTGCAACCCATGTAGAGGTTGTACATCGGCATTTCAGGTACCACCTCCAGCAAGTTTCCCGGTTCGAGTCTCTCTCAGAATCTGTTTGATTCCGTCGGTGGAAAGCCCGGGCACTGCTGGTTGAAGCCCAAGGTCCTCACGCTCCCAGTCCGCCGTCACAACATAGAGCTGTCCCTTGTCAATCAATTCCTTTGCAAGTGCAAGTATTTTCTCTGGTACCTTTCCTTCGTCTGCGGCCAGATTCTTGCAGTCGAACAGTATGTCTGTAATCCGCACTTTCTGAGGACAACGTTCTTGGCATTGAAAACAAGTGAGGCATTCCCATATCTCTTTGCTATTCAAGACCTCACTGCGCATTCCAAGGAGAATCATCCTGATTAGTTGGTGAGGCTTGTACTTCCACTGATTCGCAATGGGACATGCCGCTGTGCACGTTGAACATGCAAAACAGGCAGCAAGTTCTTCGCCATTAGGCATGCTTCGTATTTCGTCCCGGAAATTGGAATCCAGCTGGGACATGTCGATTGGTTCAACAAGGGTCGCTGGTGGGCCAGCTATTTGTTTTGCCTCAGTCATTAGAGAAGCACCACCGAGGGCGCATCCGCCTGCTTGGGTCGCTGCCAGTCCCGAATTCTAGCCCCCATTTAAGAGTTTCACAATTGACTCACTAGATTGCATCATACGTGACCCGATATGTGTCGCTCCTGGCATCGCAAGTGAGAGGAGTTGCAAGCTGATTCGATCTGATTCACTGGACGGAGATTTCGCGTTCTGTGTAGCCCTGCTTGTATGCGAGCCCGAGAACGATGAATATGCCGGCGAACAAAGCCATCTCGTATAGGATGGTTGTTCCCAAATCCTTTGTAGTCCCAGGATATGTGACGGCTCCTAACAATGCGATTGCTGCCGAAGCCAATCCTGCAACAATCAGAATCCACCGTCCTGTCGGAGGCATGCAGATTGAGAAGAAAAATACCCTTCTTATGGATTTCGTGCGACCTCTATTATGGAATCGACCCTAGACCTCAGCGTATCACAAAGGCTCAGCGAGTCTTCGCGCAGCTCGGAAAGAGCCCGCAGCACGTAACCTTTCAGGCGACTCGGGTTGGCTTGTATCTTGCTCGCAGTAGACCCTTCTTCCTCAGACAGCAATCGTAGGACATTCGTAAGAGCTATCTGCATCTTCCTATGCTTCCTTTCGATATCCTCGCGAGCAGAGACGATTTGAGCGGAGAGCTCAATGAGTTGATTGACCAGCGTTTCTTGCGACATCTCAGTCACGCGCCTTCGGTTTGTCTATTACTACTCTGGCGACTGTGCCATCGCGAAGCCATCCACGTGCGTTCTCTATCGGAATCATTGCATTATCACCCACTTTGAAAGGACCGTAGGTGGCTTCATCCAATCCCACAAAGGCTTGCTCCACCGGACGAAGAAAAACAACGCTGACGTATTCTACTGCGCCGGATTCGGACGGCGATGCCGCGACAGACTCTTCCCCCTTTACTGATTCACTACCTGAAGATGTGCCGGAGAGAGCAGACTTCACGAACTCAACATGGCCTTCGACAGCTCTCACGAGTCTGTTGTAGAACTCTTCTTCCGCAAGTGTCAGGCTCCCAAGAGGGCGTCTTTGCACAAGAGCAGCGTTCAGTATCTTCTTCTTTCGAACCATCAGTAAATCGTTTAACATGAACTCCAGATTCACTGCTTCTTGAGTCAATAGGTCTGCTTTCAGAAAATCCTCGGCGGGCGTTTCCGCCAGAAGAAGCCGCACGCCTGAGAGATATGAAGTCATTCTGGCAAGACGCAAATCATCTAGGTCTTTGATTTCGTCGCTCTCAACCTCTGCTTGCCAAGACTTCCGCACTTCATCGTAAATTGACTCATTCAATCGTAGCCACACCTTTGCAGAGAATGAAAACTGCCGCAGCCATTGGCAATTCTACTTGATCATCACCATAGGGACCATATTCTGTGTCGCCTATCCTGAACTTGGGAATCTCTACGCCGCCACCCATAACTCTTACCTTCAAAGAGCCTGCTGTGAATGCTAATGCGTCTCTAAATGGATTGAATGACTCGACCGCATCGCGACTGAGTGGTACCACATTGAACCCGGTCTTGCCGTGTAGACTCCCTATCAAACGGATTACCCTATGTATATCGTGAGTGACAGGTATGTCAATCTTGCCGCCGTACAATGCAACCGCTTGTGTCGCAATCTCCTGCCAAGACTTGACCCCAAGAAACCCCTTCACCGGAATACGAAGGGTGGGCGGAACTCGCAAGAGACCCTCGATTGCGGCAGTCTTATACTTGCGTAATGGTTCAACCCATCGCTCTTTACCGTCGTAGGAATCTATGTTTCTGATGAATTCTATCATGGCCACCATCAGCTTCCGCGGCCAACCCGGGATATTGCCTGTGAGAAGCGCCATGGATGTCTCTGTGATGAATCTCTCGCTGCTGAAACCCAAGCCATTGATATACTGTACAATCTCAATTCGTCCGTCCGCATCCAACTTGAAGATTCGGGGGTCCCTGACGCGTACGTGATATCCCCGATGGCCGCTATAGTTCAGCTGAATGTTCCGGGGGTCAAATCCAAAGTCACTGGTCAGAAACTCGTCATATAGCTTCAGTGTGTATCTTTTTGCATCGCCGAGACAGCGGTCACATAGCCACCTGCGGATGGTAATGCTCTCGCTCCCACACTTGGTGCATTTTTCCTCCGCGGGGACACCCTTGCCCATTTCATTACACTCAGGGTTGTTGCATCTCCACGCATCGTGGTCCTGTGAACACGGGCAATCAAGGTGATCAGCGTCAATGTCAAACACGAGCTCTGCGCCCTGCCAATCCTTTTCGTCCATACTTCGAGATACTGGTATGTTATAGAATGCGGCAGAGTGGTATACGCTGTGCGGCGCAGAAACAACCAGGTCGTTTCTGAGAGCATCAGGTGAACGGTAGCCAAGATGACGAGTCCAACTGGTCATCTGAACTTCGGGAGAACCACAATTCGGGCATACCTTGAACTTCTTGAAGGAACGTCCTGACTGACCACAGCCTATGCTCTTCTCAGCCCCCGAAGCATCGCGTGTCCTTCGTTCTGGACATCTCCAGACATAGTCCCAGCTCTCCATGCCAAACTCGCGCATATGAAGACGTTCCGGTATGTCGACTTGATTGGCATTCACGCGATAGTAGTCTTGGAATATCAGCTGCAGGAACTTGGACCTTGTTTCTTGAGTATGTAAGGCCATGACCGTACAGCGACCGAAAGCAACAGGAACTACCTTCGCTCTACACGAGGGGCGAGAATGAAGCTTATCCTGCCGCCCTCGGCGATTCCAAACTCCATCATCATGGGTTTGTTTGTACTGAACTGAAGAACGACGCTGTCACTGGACATAGCTTTGGATATTTCTGAAAGGTAATTCAGAGCATACATAGAAGTGCTATCCTTCTCAATCTTGAGCTCATAGAGAAGTGACTCGTCTCCCATCTTCAGGGACACCTGTGCTTCCCCAGTATCGCCTTCTCCGGTGAATGATATCGTATCGCCGTTTGCGCTAATCTTCACGTGGCTTGAAACAACACCTATGTCCTTCACAGCCTGTTTGAACGCTTCTGCATACATCTCTGCTCTCGCATCAAAAGAAAGAGCTGGTTTCTTCGTCCTATCCTCAGGAGGACTAAGAATCTGAAGCTTGAACAGGCGCTCGGCTTGACCCAGCATCTTGATTTCGAAGCGCTGTTCGCTTTCATTGAGATTGAACTCGAGTTTATCATCGCTGGCCATGCGCTTGCTGACTTTAGTTAGCTCATCTATTCCGAGGCAGATATCGTGATCTCCCTTGCAGCTGTACTCCTGAAACAGCCCCGCAGGAAGAGTAAGGTCAATCATGGCTGCTTTCGTCGAGTCGAGCTGACGAAGCATAAGACCGGTCTCTGAAGCAACAAAGTGTGCTTCAGTCAGCAGTGTAGCTAGTGCGTCGACTATTTGTTTCCATGTCTTTGTGCTATCGAGTGTCGCATGAAACATCTTGGTACCTCCATCTATCGGCCCATGGTGCGGGTTATTCGTTCTTCTAGCTCCATTGCCTGTTTATACTCCTTGATGTCAAGCGAGTTGATATTCAGGGTCTGAGACGCCGAAAGCATTAGCTCCTTCCCGTTTGGACCGCTTTTCTCCGTCATGCTGCCTATCAACATATACTTCTGCGCGACTTCAAGCTTCCCTTCGACTAATGCCCTAATCTGTCTTGCCTTCCCTACGTCATCATAGATATCCTGTACAAGAGCCAGTCCAGGGGTCGACTCTACAACGATACACATTATCCTCACAGGGCCCTTGGTACTAGCGGACAGACTGCGTACTGTTGCAAGCCTAGCATATTGCGTACGCGGAATCCTTTGTTCCTCGGTCAAGCTGTCCGCACCAACATATGTCGCTGAACAAAGCAGCGCGCTCTGCGCTCCAGTTCTAGATTCTCGTGATATAAGAATGTATAAGTCTAGCGGCCGCCATAGTAGCGCCAAGTCTGCTTGCACTTGGTACATCTATAGAACTCAGTTGCGCCTTCATCCCCGCGTCTCGTTTGAACCGTCCAGTAGTATGCCTCATCATTTCCGCAATTCGGACACGTCGCAGCAACCTTGGGCATCGGCATGGAGTCGTCATCGACAACCACAATCTTGTCATGGGGAGTCCGTCTTATGTTCTCTGACACTTTCATCTCTCCCTTGAGCTTCATAGTATGGCCACAGCTCCTGCATTTCAGAATCTTCTTGCCTTCCGCATCGGAGGACGGAACCATCATGGATCCACACTTGTCACAGAACTGCACGGGAGTCACCCCACGTCTTCCGGGCTACGAGACACTAGTCAATTAAGGCTTACTGACCGGATACGACTCGTCCTGACCGTCTTGCTGCGTATACCCGCAGATAGGCAGCTGCTTCGAGACCTGTTCAAGCAGACTCTGGAAAGCCCGGACCGCAGATTCATCGTTTCTCTTTGCACTTTTCTCGCGCTCCATGTCTTCGGCCAACAAGCTCTTCGTGAGTGAATCGACAACTGAATCGATTGTTGTCTTTCGATTGAGCCAAAGCCATGCCATGACAGCCTCATAGGCATCGGCCGCAGATCCCGGATCCGTTCTGTGACCGATACTGGCATATATCGGACTGGAGCGAATTGCACGGGCCAGCACGCTATCCTTGACCTTCTCACCAGTAGGACAACCAATGACTACCGATTTTGCAAGCGAGAAGCAGAGATTGACAAGACTGTCACCAAGCTTTGCTAGTCCGGAATCATTCATGATATCGTGAATCGTGGCGTGGCTTGCCAAATAGTCCCAAGCCATCCAAACCACCCGACCGTGATTCTCTAGTTGGTCTATTCGGTCTCGTGCTGAGAGGCCGCTTGATGGAATCGCTTCCTGAACTCTTCGGTCCGAGCAAGCATCTTCTCCAATCCTTCTCTCAAGACAACGTTCGCTTGACGCCTCTTCGTCTTTAGAGTGAATACAGGACTGGCGAGCAGAGGGTGTTCGATCATATAGCCAGCAAAATCCACTGATTCCTCTTCGAGAAGAGTCTTGCGTAAGAGATTGCAGAACGAGTGCTCTTCTCCACGTATTTCTGTCACAAGCACGTACTTTGAGTTCTCAATAACCCTTATGTCCAATCTCATTGCCTCCTGACTCGTGGACGCCTGTCATCTCCAGAAGTCCTACGACGAACAGGCCGGGAAGATGTACCACGACCCCGCTCTCTGGATTCGCTAGTCCTAGAGGGCCGTCTTTCGCGAAAAGACTCTCGATCGCGACGGGGACGCTCGCTGTCGTAGCGTTTCTCATCATACGATCTCTTCCGTGGTGCAAGGTCTGGTCTAGGCTCCAAACCGAATCTCTGACCATAATCGCTTGCCACTTCACGAGTTTCGCGATTCTCGCATCTCAAACAAACCAGATTGTTGCCAGTCGTTAAGGAAAGCGAGTTTCCGCACTTCGAGCATTTTGCTAGCATGACACCAAGTTTGGGTCCGATAAGCGTGAGTTGTACTGGTATTGTGTGAGTGTTGGTCGCCATCGCCCGCACAATATCGCCGGACTTAATCACATCATACATGGACTTGACATATCTTCGAGTGACATTACTGATGTGAATCTCGCCTATGAAAGGACTGGGAACATCTGCATCATTGCGTTTGACCAGACTAACCTCGGCACGTTGTTCGTAGGCGTTCACCACTTCGCCCACGAGTGTGTCGCCTTTCATTGGAAGAGCGATTCTCACGCTGCCATCTTTCTCAAGGACCTTTATGCTCCGTTCCTTGAGATCAATGTGTACTGCTCCTGAAGCAGCCGCATATACAATACCATCCTGTTCGTACGTACCAAAACCTGACGAAAGCTCCTCAATAACGCATAATTGATCGCCGGGTACTACTACATCGCCGCTCTTCACATCAGCCATTTGGGTCACGCCCTTCTGCATACGCGGTAAAGGTCAACCGCAACCAAGTGCATTTCCTTCTTGTGAAAGTCATAAATCCTTGGAATCGGGAACTGGAAAGTTTCTATTTGTGTCACTTCTCCATTGAGTTCCTCTATTGCGCCCTTTAGGAACTCTCGGTTCTTCTCTATCGCGAGATGCATACTGTATGTCACAGCAGCTATGGATACTGCCTTCCCTAGGAACTTCAGGTCCGCGCCTCTCTTCTTCACTCCGAAAGGCGGGTTGCTCACCACAGTATCTATGGGTTCTGTTACCTCAACAGAAGTGACGTCCCCGAGAACCCAGTCTGTTGTGCCTTCTGTCCCGAGCAAAACCGAGTTCCTTTGTGAGACCTTTAAGCCTTTGGTTTGGATATCTATCCCGACAACGTGCCTTGCGCCAAGTAATGCCGCGCCGATTGCGAAGATACCATCTCCACATCCGAGATCGAGTACGGTCTTGCCTATGATATCACCGTGTTCCATCTCAGCGGCGAACAGGACCGATGCGGCAATCGACGCGGGAGTTGGATAACTCTCAAGACTGACCTCGCGTTCATCCAGCCGCTCCATTGATTGCAGAGCCATTTCGAGATCCCTCAAGCGCATTCATACTTCACTCCAGTTCTCAGGGGGCACCAATTCGGGAGGAGACAGCTGATACGTCGTCGGCAAGAATAATCCCGGATTTGCTCGCCACTTCAGAGAAATGCATTGGACCGCAGTCGTAGGGGTCCGCACGGTAATGGGGTTTCGTCATGATTTAAGTCCACGTCTTGCGCGTTGTATCTGTGAACGGAGTAGTGCTGCGTGTTCCCGCGGTCCATCCTGAAATGGAGAGAAGAAAACAAAGTTCGAGTTGTGTTGAGAACTAATCACACTCCCTCTGAGTGAACCACGTGAGCGCCACGAAATCGTATCTGCAGATAGCGCAAGGGAGTTCCTAGGTAATACCTAGTCTTTTATGTCCTCCAGACGCTCCACCGGTTCCATCGGAAACAGCGGAACGAGAGGTAAACTGTCGCGGAGGCTAGCATAAGACTTGGAGAAGCCCTTGGACAAGCTCTTTGACAAATTCCTTCAAGGTCAGGGCATATTCAGAAAGAGAAGTGCACTAAGACCCACGTATGTTCCTGATGATATTCCCTATCGAGAGGAGCAGATGAGAAGAATAGCTGCCATTCTTGGGCCTGCCCTGCGAGGTGCACCACCATCCAATATCCTCTGCTATGGCAAAACCGGTACTGGAAAGACTGTAGTTGCCCGATACGTTCTGTCGTTACTTGTAGAGAAGGCTGACCAGAGTGGCGTTAGGTCTCCGCTGACAGCTTTCGTTAATTGTCGTATAGTAGGGACTAACTATAGAGTGCTCAAGCGCCTATGCGATCAGATAGATGCAACAATGCCAGATGGATCAGAAGTTCCGTTTACAGGGTTGCCAACGGATGAGATTAGAGACCTGCTCAAAAGAAAGCTCGACTCTGAATCCAACATACTCACTGTGGTGCTGGACGAAGTGGACAGTCTATTGAAGCGGGATGTTACTCAAGGTAATGACATTCTCTATGGTTTGACTCGGATGAATAGCGAACTGGAAAACAGCAAGATATCTATAATCGGCATTAGCAACGACTTGAAGTTCAAGGAGATGCTCGACCCAAGAGTGCTGAGCACTCTGGGAGAAGAAGAGGTCATTTTCCCGCCCTACAATGCTGTGGAGCTGAAGGGTATCCTCCAGCAAAGAGTACAGATTGCATTCAACGATGATATCATCGAGGATGAAGGAGTGATAAACCTCGTAGGGGCACTAGCAGCACAGGAGCACGGTGACGCACGAAGGGCTCTGGACCTTCTGAGAACTGCAGGCGAACTTGCGGAGCGCAACGGAGACGACAGGGTCACACAGGAGCACGTGCGTGAGGCGCAGAAGGTTATCGAGCGTGATACTATCACTGAGACGCTGAAGACGCTGCCTATGCAGTCAAAGGCTCTCTTATTCTCAGTATACGTGCTTACTGACAGGGGACAACGGGATATCTACACAGGTGAATGCTTCAATGTGTACTCTGAGATAGCCAAATCGCTTTCTCTCGACACATTGACCCAGAGGAGAATCAGCGACCTCATTAGTGAACTCGATATGCTCGGATTGATCAACACATCAGTGGTGTCAAAGGGCCGGTACGGTCGCACAAAGAAAATCCGTTTGGCAGTTGGCAAGAAGCATATTGCTAGTATTATGGAATCAGACCCCAGATTGAGCAAGATAGCCCGCGAATTGGTGGCATAGGATAGCGGAGTTGCTTAACAGGCACGGCAATCAGATACCGGTCTTGCACACTTTGCTTTCATTGGTTGCCTGTGTTCTCTCCGCTTGGCTGGGCCCCGTAGTCATAGAAGAATTTCAACTCCGGCATGAGCGTCGCCAGATTCACGAGTGTAATTATTCCCGGTGTTGGCTTGATTCCTTGCTTCCTCATGAAATCGGTCTGTCTCTGGAAACAGCCCGAGTTAATGATCTGTATTCCTCGGTAGTTGTCACAAGCATTATGATGAGCATGACCGAAATGCACGATGTCAGGAGGTGTATCAATGACCATCCAATCTCGAGCTAGTGGAGCCAGCTCTGTCTTGCCACCGTACATAGGTGCAAGGTGCCTTTTCCTGAGGAGCGCCTTCATCGCCAAATTGGGTTTCTCGTAGGTAACACCTGGGAGCTGGGTGGTTAAGTCATCTAGCGAGTCTCCATGCGTTACCAGTATATTCACGCCCTCAACGCGGACTTGACAGGGATCGCCCATCATGAACATCCTATCACCGAATTTGTAGAGCTCGCTTGCGAAGGCCTCGGGGATAGGAGGCCTAGGTAATGCTTGCCTACATGCATCGTGGTTACCGGGTATACAGACAATCTTGATGCGTTCTGGAACATGACGCAGCTTATCCGCCAGACGCGAGTACTGGTCAAGTATGCTCTTGATGCCTAGGTCCTCTTCTTGACCCGGATATACACCTACGCCGTCGCATAAATCCCCAGCAATGAAAAGATACTCAGTCTTCTCAACAATCGCCTCGTCAGCCGGGCTATGTAGATCGCGCCCACTAATCCATTCTATGAATCTGTCAAACTCGTCTTCCAAGAAGTGAAGGCTACCATAATGCATATCCGAAATGAAGACCGCGTATACATCTCGTCGTGCCCGCAATCGGTCGACAGTCTGTGGAATATCAGGAAAGACAACGGTGTTTGCAATCATTCTGCCGTCTTGATCGACACGACCCGAAATGCATACTACCTCATCAAGAAGTAACGAATTGCCACTCTCAAGCAAATCGCGCCCTTCGGGACCCGCCCGGCCCGAGGGAATGACACAAGCAACAGACCCCTCAGCATCCTCGAGCTCGACTACTACGTTGCCTGACCGCGATACGCTCTTGCTCTTCACCATGCCTATAATCATGTAGCTCGGAAGCGGCTCAGCCGGCACACCTGCACTGTACAGTCGCTTCTGATGTCGAGTATCATCTTTCTTCTGCTTCAGTGTATCAATTGACACGGCACCCCGCGTGTCGACCCGAGCCATGTACATCCTTTTGATGCGTTGAAACCGGTCTGTGAATAGCGCTAAGAAATCGTCCACGGTCCCCGCGGAGCCTACTGCTGCGGGAGAAGGATTCTTCAGTATCTCGATTGACTCTCTATCGCTTTCGCTCGGCAAGACATATTCCTGCAATGTTTCCGTGACTGCGGACTCATTGTCGGTCTTGATGATTTCGACGACTGTCTCGCCATTCACAGGAGAGGTGACTAAGCCGGTGACACAGGACTGCACGTGTTCTAGAGAGAGCAGTATTCCGCCCTTCTCTTGGGACCCCCACTTGGACACGAGTGATTCTACAACCCGAGTCGGCGATTCTTGGTTCATTATGTACTCCAGTGCATCTGGTGTGACCTGAAACCCAGATTTGATCAGCCTCTGCAAGACATCCCGACGGACTGACAAGCTTGGTCACCATCTGAGTGAACATGATTAAGCCGTTTTAAAGATTGCAAAAGAGTTTCTTCCGAAGAAAAGTAGAACCAGTCAGTCATCTAGACACGTGGCCAGTATTGTGGGACCCTAGACAACCCACAGTTGTATTCTCTGCGGGAAGCGTAATAAGGTTGCAACAGATAGTCAGCCGCAAGACCACAGAATCAGTCGGGGATGTGACTAATGCCGTATGACATCAGGAAGCTGCAGCAGACTGGCGGGAAAGAAGGCAGCTCCTTTCTCGTGATACTTCCAAAGGAATGGATACTGCGGCACAAACTGAACAAAGGGGACCCGGTTGTCGTTGCAGAACGTGAGGATGGCTGCCTTATAATAGATCCTAGGTTTCCTAGGGCGGGAGAGACTAGGTCTGCGACAATCAAGATGGAGCACAACTTGCGGTGGGCCATCACGAGCACGTATCTGCTGGGGTTTGACGAGATTCGAGTAGTCAGTGAAAAGCCAATTACGAACAGCCAGAGAGAGGAGCTAAAGAGGATAATCAAACGCTTCGTGGGGATGGAGGTCACGGACGAAGATGATCAGCAGGTCATGATACAGTGTCTTGTTGATCCATTTATCCTTCCGGTTAACAAAGCGATGAAGAGGATGAATCTTATTGCCTCAAGGATGCTCAATGACGCAGTAGACGCTTACTTCGGAGGACTCAAGGAACTTGCAGATGATGTTGTACAGAGAGATGAAGAAGTGGATCGTCTATTCTTCTTGATAGTGCGTGAATTGAGGTCTGCAATCCAGTACCCGAGCATATCAGAGAAAATGAGCATGCCTCCTGTCGAGGCTCTCGATTTCAGACTCGCAGCCCAGTACATTGAGAGAATTGCAGACTTAGCTACGGATATCGCGGCGAGGACAAAACATACACTTGAGAAATCTCTTGTCGGGAAGATCAATCCTATAGCTGCTATGGCGAAGGAGATGCTCTCTGTCTCAGTGGCCAATCTCTTCAAATTCGACCCGGACAAGGTTGCTTGGGTAATAACGGCAGAGGGCAAACTAATCACAGATACGGCGGCGCTGCGTGATGATATCATCGGAAGCCAAAACAAGAATCCGCAAGACCATCTGTTTGTAGTGGACAGTCTATTGAGAGTCGGCGAGACCGCGAAAGACATCGCAGACTTAGCATTGCCACAGAGCTGAGGAGGCATTGAATTGGAAAGGAAGCTGTTCGGGACAAGCGGGATTCGCGGCAGTATAGCAGATAAGGTGAATGTTGATCTGGCCCTCAATCTCGGACGAGGACTTGGGACTGTCCTCAGCGGGAGGGGGACAGTGGCAGTGGGTACTGATGCCAGAACCTCAAGACAAGTCCTCAGAAATGCCTTCGTCGCCGGGCTGGTGTCAACGGGTACGAGCGTTGTTGACCTGTCAGTTGCCCCAATGCCGGCTGTGGCCGCCCAGAGTACGTTGACTGGCATCTCCGCGTCAGTAATCATCACGGCCAGCCATAATCCAGGTTCAGACAACGGGTTCAAGTTCTTCACCGACGGCCGGGAATTCATCAAGTCGGAGGAAGAAAGGCTGGAGACGTGTGTCTTCAACCGCGAGTTCAGTACTGCCAGTTGGACTGCGATTGGAAGCATCGTGGAGACAGATATCAAGCAAGCGTATCTTAAGAGAATCAAGGGCTTCCTCAGCACTAGAGGGGGAGAACCGGTGCGAACCAAGATTCTAGTAGATTTAGCTAATGGCGCTGCTACGGGATATACGCCTGAGCTCCTGAGAGAACTAGGAATCACTGTGACTACTATTAATTCACATCCTGACGGCCACTTTCCAGGAAGATTGCCAGAGCCCTCACCGGGCAATCTTATTGATACTATGAAAGTCGGTGCAGGTTCAGATTTCGCAGCAACCTTCTGCCACGACGGTGATGGAGACCGTCTTGCAGTCATCGATGAAAAGGGGAGTTTCGTGGACCAAAACAGGGTCATCGCCCTATTTGCCAAGGACGAGGTGGAGAGGAAGAGCGGCGGCTCGGTAGTAACATCAATTGATACATCCAGCGTCATAGACGAAGTGGTCGGGAAAGTTGGCGGCAAAGTCACCAGAGTGCCGCTTGGCTCGCTTCAAGAGGAATTAGCAAGAGACAAGCAGCGGTCGATTGTCTTTGCTTCAGAGCCGTGGAAGGCAATATTCACGGACTTGGGCGGCTGGATGGACGGCATTGCAGCAGCTGGTCGCTTTGCACAGATGATTGGAGAAGTCGGACAGAACAGCTGCATCAGGCTGATGAGCGCAATACCCGAGTATCCCGTATTGCGTGATCAGGTAGCATGCCCTGATGATGCGAAACAGAAATTCATGACTATCGTTCGGAGAATGCTACTATCAGAAGTAACTGGAGTTCAGAGAGTACTTGATATTGATGGCATACGAATCGAGTGCACCGATGGTTCGTATTTGCTCGTAAGACCCTCGGGTACCGAACCAAAGGCCAGAGTCTACATAGGGGCAAGAACTCAACCATCCCTCGATAAGCTGGCAGGCATAGCAATGAGCGCGATACGCAGAGCTGTCGAAGAGAGTACCAAGACTACTAGTTGAGCAAGAGACTTAACGTTGTGGAACTTGGAGATTCGAGATGCGTAGTTAATGTTAAATCTCGTGCAATCCACAGCTCGCCCGACGTGCTTCGGTTCGCCTTCCTGACAGGCGCGTCGTATTCTAGCCGAGGTATCCAAGTGGTTACGGAGACGGTCTCGAAAACCGTTGCCCTTGTGGCTCGCGAGTTCGAATCTCGTCCTCGGCGCCTGTGCTAACCTTCAGTGAGTATTCCGCCGCTTGAGATAGATAGTCTCGGCCTGTTCGCTACAAGAAAGATGTCCAATGGGGGGAGGTGGTGCGGAGGGCGCGATTCGAACGCGCGAATCTCTACAGAACGAGGTCCTAAGCATCGCGCCTTGGCCGTGCGCCTCGGTCTCGCGCCTTTGACCTAGCTTGGCAACCTCCGCTCTGCTGGGTCATCGGCTAGCTACACGATATAACGATTTTGGGAACGCGTCCTGATTCGACTTCGGTCAGTGTTGAAATACCGGACATTCTTAGACTGCAACATGACTGTTGCTGAAGAATGACGGTGTGTTTGTATCTACTCTTTAGCTCGTCTTGACCGGCTTGCCGCTTGAATCCGTCACGGTCTCCCAAATATGATTGCAGCGTGGACATCTCCACTTGCGCCTGTTGAGCTTGCCACCCCCGATTACTTCTTTCCTTACGAGCGCAGCATCCTTGGATCCGCAGTGCGGGCATGTGACTTCGGACATAATAGTATCCTCGACGAAGAACTGTTCGCATCGGGATATTTAGTTTGCTACCAGCTTTGGCTTGGACCTGTACTAGGGCGTCTAACTAAGGAAACGGCTCAACCCACGTCACAACCTTTTTATTAGCACCGTAGGATGACGGCGGGAACCGTGGCGTTACCACGGCGTGGATTGAGATTCTTCGGACCATTCTAGAGTATATCACCAAGAGTGTGATGTGACGTGTCCTCGCAGACCAAGGAAATAGCAGCCACTACAGCAAGAGCAAGAGACAAGTGGAGAGAGAAAGCTTGGTATCAGGTCTTGGCACCAGAGTACTTTGGTAACAAGGAGATTGGCAGCACGCCAGGGGAGACTCCGGACTCGGTGATTGGACGCACATTGGAGCCCACACTCTACGACATTACCGGCAATTTCGATCAGATTCACGTCAAGCTTCGATTCAAGATAACGGGAGTCGTGGGGCAGCAGGCTAAGACCGTCTTCTATGGTCATGAATGGAGCTCAGACTATTTGCGTGGTCTTGTCAGAAGAGGCACATCTAGGATAGACTGGATTGGGCCCATACTCACGAAAGACGACTATATGATGCGGATTTCTGTGATTGTGTTCACCATAACTCGCTCGAAGACTAGCCAAGAGCACTCTGTGAGGAAAGCCATTGAGAACGTCATAGTCGGACACGCAAAGAAGCACACATTTGATGAATTGGTTCAGAAAGTGATTCTCGGAGATCTCGCCAAGGAAGTTCAGGAAGAGGTCAAGAAGATCACACCCATTCGCGAATGTGAGATTCGAAAGAGCAAGGTGTTGAAGGCGCCAGAGGAAGTGAGGGCCAGAAGGGCAAGGCTCCGAAGGGGCGGTCCAAAGGCCGAGACTGAAGAAACGCCTGAAGCATCGAGCTAAGTCCGCAGGGACGCAACCGGGCGTTCTAGTTCAATCAGAAGTAGATCGTCCCTGACGTAGGGCCATTGTCAAGGCCCTCTTGCCGTGTTCTTGGCATCCACGATACGACTCATACTCTCAAGTCTGTGCAATGCTTGAAGTAGCAAGACCATCAGTCGCGCCAGCTTTGTGAGCGCTTCGACGTCATTCTCGCCTGCAACCAGCTCGTTCACATCTTTCAGTTTCCGAATCAAAGTCTCCCTCAGCTGTGATACCACTGTGTTGGATGCCGGAGTCTCCAATTCCTGGCCTGAGCGCACGACCACTATGCGACGATCACATGCGACGCAATAGGTATCATTCCCTACCTTGAACAGAGGAGACCCGCACTGCGGACAGGCCTGCGCCAGCATCGTAGCGCCTCGACGTAGCAGGTCGGCCATCTTCTTGATTGATGCATCAGTCTTGTCGGCCATTCCTATCCGAGCCCAGCAAGATGAGAAACGATGTAATAAGTGATACCGGTGTCGGACGAAGAGTGTGACCGGTCTACGTCCGTCAAGACAAAATCCCAGGTCATTCGAAACCATCAACCATGTCGCAATGTTGATATGGTCACGCCAAGTCTGATGCTCTGGTTGTTAACGCACTCCATTCGTGCGGCAAGACTATTCAGAGGTGAGCCAATTGGAGCCAGAGATACAGAGGAGCATAGACCAGTCGAAGTATTTGCTTAGACAGATATCTGAAGATTCATCGGTCCCCCGAAACATTCGTCGTGCAGCCAATGAGGCTATCGCAGTCCTTGACCGCGGCTCAGATTCGCCGGCAGTAAGGGCGCAGAACGCAATCGCAATTCTTGATGAGCCAAGTCAAGATCCGAATTGCCCTAACCATGCACGAACGAAAATCTGGCATGTTTCTAGTCTCCTGGAGCCGATACGTGACTAGCTTTCATGGAATAGACGGCGGATACGCGGTCCTCACGAATGGGGTTCTGACGCCTAAGGTCCGGGCCAGTGTTGCCTATGAGCAAGGTGAGGATAAGAGGAATCTATTCGCAATCACTGACACAGATAATGCTACAGAACCACTTTGATGTGGTGCAGCCCAGTCCTGAGGTTGCACGAAGGTTCGGCCTGCCTTTTCGTGACGAGATTCCAGACGTGGATATGTGGGACCGCAGTGATTTGCAGGGCGTCGTTGCCATTGCCTATGAATCGGTCTTGAGCCGCCTGACGGATGTTTTTCGCAGACGACTCGGCAATGTAATAACACGTACGCCGCGTGTGGCAAAGGGCTCGATATACAAGGGCACTGTCCTTGGAACAGATGAGAAGACCGGGCAGACCAAAGTGGACTTGGGAGGGATAGCTGGTCTACTGCCCGAGAAGGGCCTCAAACAGGGGACGTACATAATGGTCCAAGTGAGAGCCCATGACTATGGAAGAAAGTCTCCTGTGCTCTCGTCCAGCATAACCATTCCCGGTAAAGCTGCGGTGTTACTGCCAGAACCGGTGGTCCGATTGAGCGCAAAGATCAAGGATAAGGAAATGCGCAATCATTTACTTGGTCTAGGCGAAAGAATCAGGCAGAGCTCGGAGAACTGGGGCATTCTTTGGAGAACATCAGCTGAGAGACTTGCAGAGGATGAGTTACGCAACGAGATAGACGACCTGCTTGATACAGCCCAGCAAGTTCAATCCAAGTTCGACAAGACTAGTACACCCGACCTTCTGTTTGAAGGAACAAGCAATGCAGACATTGAGTTCCCTTCTGAAGTGAAAGAAGCACTGGACGTTACCCGGGCAAAGATTACGCCTACGATAAAGCTGCATCACTTCTACAAGAGCGCGGGCTATGCGGCCATCGTAGAGCTCGCAGAAACAATCATCGAAGAGCGCCCGAACGAAAGAGCGTACATTATGTCGAAGCTTGAGAAGATAATCAACAAGGACATGCCGAAGGTTGACGATCCCATTAACATAGAGCATGTCAAGCTTGACGGTAGGAACATAGTATTGTCCAAAGGCAGAGTCATTGCTATCACGGCCCAAGAACTTCTTATCAGAAGACAGTTCAGGTACACAGGCAGGAAGCTGAAGCTTGCCCCCGACTTCACAGAAGACGTAGAAATGGAAGAGTACGAAGGAGACTTCGCAATTACTCATGCTATACCTGGCTCAACAACGCTCGTAACCGAATACTTCTCCCATGATGAACATCCCAGAGGCACTTATGTGAATGTGAACACAGGAGTAGAAATCTACCCTGGTTCCGGAAACAGTCCTAGTCGAATTAGATATATAGACTTGGAAATCGATGTGGTAAGCCCAACCCAAGGAGAGACGAGGATAATCGATCAGCATCTGCTTAAGCGTGCTGTCCAAAGAGGATTCATAACAAAGGAATTGGCGGACGTCGCACGATTGAAGGCCAAAGCAGCGTACTTCAGTCTGGCTGGCGAGGGGGCGGACTGGAAGACGCCCGACGAGGACTTACCTGAGACTTCGTCCATTGATTGACGTTCGACTATTCCGTAGACTTGAGAGTCCTGAGTGATAAGTCGACTGCACTCAATAGATCCTCTATTGTCGCTCTAAGTGAATCCAACGCTCGATTACACTCAATCCTGAAGACAAGCTTTCCGTTGAGTGTCTCCGACTCGATTCTGAGACCGGTAGGCAGTGGTACGTTATCTGGAAGCACGGAAGCCAATACCCGTTGGGCATCTGCGATTGGCTGAAGCTCCAGCTCGATAGTAACAACTATCATTATCTCATCTCTCCTGCGAGACTACCTATCGCATTAACGAGATTCTGTCGTTTCTCCTTTGGAAGCTGAACCAATACTGATTTCGGAGAAGCAGAAGATGATGATAATCCGGCCGTCATGAAAGACTGCAGGACATCGGACAGGCTCATGTCATCAGAAGCCCATACAACACAGGCACAGTCTTCCGTCTCCAAGACAAGAAACCGCTCTGGATCAACGTACGAGATCTCGAATATGATTCGACCCACGTCAGAAAGGACCTCACACGGCACTGTAGACATAGGAGCTACAGCTACCGAATCCGATTGGGTATTCACCTCATTCTTACTCCGAATCGACATGAACCGCTCCACTCCTGATATAGTCTGTCTACAGTGAAGCCTATAGGAATCAAGAAGCATTCGAAGCATTCTGGCGCGATCGCCCATCCAGACGGCCATAGCCAAGCCCGTTTCGTGCCGGCTCCATGCCACTTCTGACATGGACTTGACTGCAGAAAGGAATCGCAGGGGACTGCTTTCGGGTTCAAGGCAGTTTTCAAAGTCCAAGCCCAGCAGTCGTCGTATTGCAGAGACATCCAGTTTCAACGTCAGCTTCTCGGTGAGCCGCCGTTTTTCTTCACTTGCTAAAGCTTCAATCGGCATGTTGCGCCTTGATGGGGGTATGTCAGCCTCACTCAGAATGCGTTCGCAGGAATCGAGGGCTCCGCTTATGCCTCGCAGATAAGGGCTGATACTGCTTGAGAGAGTCTCGATTAGAGGGAGGAAGTTCGTTCCGAAAGCCCTGAAGCCTCTTCGTTCTCGTAGAGTATTCCTTTCCTGCGCAAGCAGTACTATCTCTTTCAACACACGGTCTGATTCAGCTAATGATTGATCCTGCACAAGTAGTCCGGCAGCCGCCAGATATAGCTCCTCAAGCCCGAGTTCCAGCTTTTCTCGGGCAATGACATAAGCGCCGACAGGAACCCGTTCTCTTATGTTGAAAGAGTGTTCAGAAATAGCGCCAGCGCGAATCCTGCCGCCTATTACAATCGGCGGTGGGAGCTCAGGATTAGGAGAGACATCATCAGTCACGTCAGCTCCAATAACTATGATGGTATGCTTCGGGTTTGCGTCCAGGAGCCGTTCGAGAGTTCGGGCATCTATCACAGGTTCAACAAATGTGATATGGAAGACCCCGCCAGTTTTCATGATTGACCGGCACAAGAGTGTGCTTGCCAGTACCGCCTCGGGAGCAGGCGAACTCACAATCAGTACCCGTGCACCTTTGTCCAGAGATACGTTCCTGTATTTGACTCCTAGGGCATCGAGCTCCCGAGTACTGAAGTCCCTCGCACTCATCTCGAGCTGAATGACACTGAGGATTCTGATAAGACTATCTCAACAAAACCGCGGCCTGTTCAGGAGAGTACTTCCAGTCTGACGGAAGAACTCTTGTTCTCCTGTAGTATCTCGAGAGCCTATGTATCTTGCTTTCGACAAGCTGAAGGCCTCTTCTTGAAACAAGATCCTTCTTGTGTTCCTCGAGGTGCCTGCGAATTTCGGTGGCTTTCGCAATCATGTTGCGCAGGTCTTCAGGTATCCGTCTCTGAAGGTTGTTTTCCTTCAAAATCTCGGATACTCTTTTCCCTGTGACCACTCTCACAAGCGGGACGCCATACTGATCACGCAGAATCATGCCAATCATTGATGGGCTGTTGCCGCCCTTGGCCATCTCAACTACGGTCTTCTCAACCCACGAAGCATCCTTGTTCAACCATTGGGGTGTTTGAAGAGTCGATGGTCTCTTGCTTCCAGACTGGCCTTTGCGTCTAGTGTGCATCCTCGCCATGGATACGACCTCTTGGTCGACAGAGCTTTGTAAAAACCCGCTCCTCACCATCGCCCCTTGGCTCCGGATATAAAGATTGCCGTGTGACTGGAGGGTCAGTGTGGCTTGGTCACCCTAGACAAGGGTAACCTGTGTAGCTAATGGTACCTGCCGCGCTCCCGGATAGATTTCATCCTTGAAAACGCCAGTTCGGCATCACTGCCAAGGAGACTCATGTATCCTTCAAGCACTCCCGCAAGCATGTCCTCTTGCTGATCCCAATGAGTAGTCTCCAGTGCACGATGGATAAGGTGCAGGTCCACGCCCTTCATTTCAAGTGTAGCGTTCCATTCTGCCAACCCGAAGTCTACCATCCAAAGTCGAGACTTGCCATCAATCAGAACATTGCTTGTCGTAGGATCTCCATGCACCACATTTCCTCTATGCATTAGCGCGATTGACTGCCCGAACCTGTAACAGAGTTCGTGCAATAAAGACCGCGATAACGTACCGGCCATTAACTTCAGCTGCCTCCCTTCAATGTAATCCATGGCTATTGTGCAGCTAGCAAGATTCGTCCAGTGTACCGCCGGAGTGGGGACACCCAACAAGCGGGCATATGTGAGCATCTTGCACTCCCTGCTGGTTCGAGTGCGCCTCAGTTGTTCGTCGATCTCTTTCAGAAGGTAGGGTTTCTCTGGACGCCACTTCAAGATTATAGGACGCCCCCACTGCTCAGTCTTGAAGATGGTCGACTCGGCACCTATCGCCCATGGTTCCATTTCTAGCTAGACGCCCTCCATGTTATGTCCTGTTCGTCGGTGCGCCATTTCGGTCTTACGTGTGAGTCTGCAACGTCGAGCTTGTCGCCTGCACTATGCTGCAAAATGCCGGTCCATGCTATCATAGCACCTTGATCGCCTGCCAGCGGGGGAGAAACAGTATGAAAAGCCGCTCCATGTCTGTTGGCTACGCCTGTGAGTATCTCTCCGAGACGCTTGTTACGAGCTACCCCGCCAGTGAGCAATATCTCGGTCTTCTTCGTGTGTGCAATGGCGCGCTCAGTGACCTCGGCAAGCATGCCAAAGGCTGTTTCTTGGACGCTGTAGCACAAATCCGATAGCGCCACTCCTTCCGAGTAGAGTCTCCGTGCCGCAGTCAACATGCCGGAATAGCTGACATCCATTCCTTTGACGGAATAGGGCAAGCTGTGGTAATTCTCGCCCTTCTCTGCCTCCTTCTCGATTCCGGGACCAGCTGGGAAACGCATGCCGACGATACGTCCTAGGACATCGAGCATGTTGCCGATGGCAATATCCAAGGTTTCGCCGAAGGTTCTGAACCTGTTCCCTGCGAAAGCAATCACCTGAGTGTTGCCGCCAGATACGTATACCGTGACAGGGTCTCTAAACCCAGACTCAAGACAGCCTATCTCGATGTGCGCGACACAGTGATTTACACCTACGAGCGGGACTCCTAGTTTCAAGGCTAGAGAACGTGCCATGGTAGCAGTTGCCCTGAGACAGGGCCCTAGCCCGGGGCCGCGTGAAAAAGCGATTAGATGGATATCACGAAAAGCGACGCCGGCTTCTGTCAATGCCTTCTTTATGATGTCAGGACCCATGTCCGAGTGATGCCGGCTTGCTTCACGCGGATGAATGCCACCTTCCTGCGGAGAGACCATGTCCCAACAGTTTGACAGAACTCTGCCTTCACCAGAGACAACGCCAGCTCCGAATGAATGCGCAGTCCCCTCGAGGCCGAGACATATCAAGGGCATTATGATTCTCCCAATGTACTGATTTCTTGCTGCTCTTAACAGTGACGAGATAGACCAATGCTAGAAACCGCGCTTCTCAGATGCTCTCTGCAACAAAGGGTTTATAATCCGTCCACAAGGTCGCGGGTCTGAGGTTTCCCTTTGTCCACTGAAAAGATGCCGATTAAGGCTCTTGAGAATGTTGTCAACGATGTCGTATCAATCAAGCTGAAAGACAATAGGATCTTTCGGGGACGACTCACGAGATGCGATATATACATGAACCTCACTCTTGCGGACGCGGAGGAACTGGAGAATGACCAAGTGAGAGCCAAGTATGGTTCAGTACTGATCAGGGGAAACAACATCCTGTGGATTCGGATACCGGAATGATACAGACAACGGATTTAGACTAAATCCCGTCGATAATGGTTTATATTTCGTGAAAAGCAGAACTACCTCTCAATTTGCCTCTTGTAACGTTCCACAGCTTCGACCAAGTCGTCCTCGCTCTTCTTTCGTGCCTTCTCATGCACTTCCTTGGTGAACACTTGGAACAGTCTTTCGAATTTCCTTCTGCTTATGAATGCGAATTCCTCGATTCTTTGGAGTTCAACATCTTTGGCCTGAATTACGGGGATTTGCGCCTTCACTAGCTCCTCCTCAGAGAGATGCGAAAGCGGCGTATCCACAATAACGGCCTTGATTTCGCGCTCGATTAACATGGCTGCAGTATGGGGACCTCCTCCGCTGGCATCTTCAAAAAGCACGATGTCTCCGTCCTTGAGACCCACTTTTCTCATGTAAGCCTCTATCCCTTCGCGAGTGAAATGAGGGATGGTCTTCACTGCGATTGTGTCGCCATGCATCTCCAAACGTCGTACGCCTTTGAAAAGCTCGATACGCCTAGTCAGATCTGCCACCTGTCCTCGGAGTCTGTCGGTCTCGGTCGATGCATGGCTTAGCTCTGACTCCTTCTTAGCAATCTCACGGTCACGCTTCACTCGCCAGTAGTTGTCACGACTGATAATCTCAAGACTGTGCTGTAGCTCGCTTTCTCTGAACTTGAGATACTCCACAAGTCGCCTGAGATCAGCGTTCTGTTCCGTTAGTGTGCGGTTCTCGGCCTCCAGAGTCTCGCTCTTGTCCACAAGGGCGTCGAAACGGGCCTGTGTTAGGACCGCCTCACGGACGGGCTGTTCGGCTGCCAACTCGACAACTTCCGGACCTTCTTGAACGAGACTTGCCAACGCTTCGTTGATGGTCATTCCTCTTATCACAAGGGCCTTCAGATGGTTTCTGTCCACCATAAGTTGCTCATCGTGCGCCTTCTGGTCTATCTGTTCGAGCCTCGGCAGAACACTCCTGTAAGCATAGATAGCTGCAGTCAATGCATCCCGTTCGTGGGCGTTCTTGATCTGTGTCTCTTGAGAGAACTCTCTCGCCATCTCCTGTTTTTCGGCCACGGGTATCGGTCTTTCGGGAGTGAATATCGCCACATTGACAGTGCCTGCTATCTTCTTCACGAGATGAGGTACTGGAGTAACGTCGGTTGCAACCATGACTGGAACGCCATGTTGATAGACAAGTCTGATGATGTCTGCTCTCGTAAGCCCCTTCCTGCTCGCAAGGAAACTTACTCGTCCATCGAGAGAGACCAGACACAGTGCTGCCGTTGTGCCGGGGTCGATTCCCAATATGAAATACTGTGGCGTAAGCTCAGCAGGAATGCCTTGTGGCTCAAGTGGGACAAACTCGACCCGTTTTCTGACAGGAGAGACGAATACGTTGAAATCACTGCCGCGCCTCGATTCGACTAGGCCTTTTATTGCAGGTAACGGAGCATAGGCAACAAGACGCGAACTCTCATACCCAAAGTCCGAGTCCCTAATATCAGAATCATATTCAATTCCCGCCGCCTTGAGCTGAGACTCTATGAAGCGAGTAACCTGCTGAATCTCCGAGTGTAATCTGCGGCGGTATCGGTTCGCGCTCTGCCCTCCACTACCAGTCTTCCTTCCTCGTGTCACTCGAACCTCGGTCTGTTCACCAAAACACTCAAGGCGATAGCCAACACCGAGATGCACGAGCTGTGCCGCGGTTTTCGCAGCAGCAAGCGGCGTCAAATGAGCTCCGGATTGAAGCTTGTAACGCCGGGCAAGAATCTTGAGAGGGACTTGGTTCGGTGGTACACCCGTCACCTGAACCAGCTTTGTCTCGGTCGGTATCCTGCTAACAAGACTAAACATTGATTTGCTGTCCGGAACAATCTCGAGAATGTTGTCTGTCACGAGATACTTGGGACGTATCTCTCGAACCAAGTCAAGGAGGTCCCTTCGAGATATCTCAGGATACTCGTTGAGAACCATTCCATTGCGTACTATCACACAAGAATACCTAGGGCTCGTGGTTGATCGCGGGCTCTGAGAAGGGAGAATATCAAAGCCAACAATGAATACATTGTCATCACCCATTGGCTCAGTACTCAGACAAGAAAAGTCGGCTTAGGCTATAAGCATTCAGATGGGTCTGCCTTCGCACCATGCAAGCTGTTAACAAACAACAAGTATAATAAAGCCATACTTGAGCGACAGCGCAACTCATGCGAGGTGTGACAACTGTCAGAAACACTGCAAGTCAATGACGAAGATGCAGTACTGCGTGTCGGCCGGGCTCTTTCATCGAAGACGCGCATAGAGATACTGAGGCTTCTGTTCGATGGAGAGAAGGATGTTACTAGAGTGGCAAGGCACCTCGGTGGTACTGAGGCAAATGCCAGCGCTCAGATCAAGATACTGCTTGAGGCGGGTCTGCTAGAATGTCGCTTTGAACCCGGACAGCATGGGCTCAAGAAGATATCCAAAACGAAAGTGAAGCGGATTGTAATCGACCTGAAGTAGTTCGTGACAGACCTTAGATTAGGTCTACGGCACATTCTCGGGTTGACTAAGCATTATGCTCCAACGATGAATACGCTTCAGGATGTTGTCTCGCTCCTCAGGTCGAATGCCCTTCTTTCCTCTTGCCCTGAGAAATTTATCAACAACGTCCATATCGCGTGCAACCTTAGGGCTTGGGCGATCTTTCGTAATCAGATAATCCCTTGCAGCTTGGAGATACTCGGCGATGACATCAGCTGGGGCTTCGCCAGTACGGATTTCATGGGCTATGGGGTCCAAAACCCGAGCTACTGTCGCACTTACCGCTTGGGCGTGCTCATTGGGCTTTCCGGGCGGATTATCAAGCGTGCCCGTCTTATGAATTGCTAGCGAGGAGATTGTGTCGGCCTTAGGTGCTTCCGGTTCCGGAGCCCTCGAGACTGCGGCGGGAGACGACACTCCGATTGCTTGTGCCATTCTCGGGGGACTTGTCGGCGAAGAAGCAACGGACTCGCGGCTGTCAGCCGACGGCGACCCGGGTACTTCAGAGAAAAGCGGCACAATAGGGGCCACTGAATCAGTCTTTCCCTCTTCAACAGGCAGACCCAGTCGGCGACGTAGCTCTCGCATCTGATCGAAGATCTCAACCAGCCCGGACTGTATTTGACCGATGAGCCGTTTTATCTCATCTGTGTTCTTTTCGGACAATGAGGGTATGCCCCCAAAGAGAGCTATTGCACCGCTCTTGGTGCCACCCGCCATCTTCGTTTATCAGGGTTGTGATGAAATTCTGTCAGTTTTCCTGATGGCTTCTGAAAGGCCTGTGACAGCACCCTTTGGCTCAAACAGACGATGACGAATCTTTACAAATGTTGGAAAGGAAACACATTCCCCCACAAACAGAGCTTCACCCACTTCAAGTGTTGTTATCGAGTCCAAAGACGAGCGGTCAATGCCTTCACTGGTCTTGCCTATGTGTTCAAGGTCGTACGGGTTTGTGCATCTGAAAATCGCTTGGTTGCTGCATTGGCTGAGTACAGTAGTCGATAGCTTTACGGGTCTCTGAGATATCAAGCACAGAAGAGCATAGAACTTCCTGCCCTCTCTGGCAATCGTCTCAATCTGAGCCTTCGGAAGAGAAAGCTCGTGACGACTCTCAGGACAGAATTGATGTGCTTCCTCAACGACAAAGAGGAATGGGGGTATCTTTTCTTGTCTTCGCAGGTACAACAGTTCACTGGCAAGATACGATGTTATGATTTGCTTTTTCTTGAGACTGATGAAGTCACTGAGATCAATCAATGTAAGCTTGCCTGGACTCACTATGCTCTTCATATCCGGTACGGCTTCCACGCCGAATAGACCGGTTTCGTCCAGATTGACAAGCCAGCCGACGATAGCATCCCTCGTGTTCTTGTTGATACTCTCGTCTGCCTTTACAATCTCTGCGAGGTCACTAAGGTTGTATGCCCCTTTTTCCTTTTTTCGCGTCTCTGATATCACGCGTCTTAGGTCACGCACTTGAATGCCGCTCATGTCTGATACGAAGGAACTCAGAGTTTCTGCTGACAGAGATGGTACAGGAATCTGAAAGTGAGAGGATCGAACATGCTCTACGTCAATCCGAGAACCTCGTAATCCCAATGATTCAGCCGGCAAATCCTTCAGATACGTGTACTCGCCGTGAACATCAAGAACGACTACTGCGAGTCGTCCCTGTTCTCTTGTTCGTGCGAGCATTTCCTCAAGAAGAATCGAAATAAAATACGACTTACCGGCACCGCTCATTGCAAGAACAGCCAGATGCTTTGAAAGAAGTCGATCGATAGAAGGGCAGAAGGCGAGTTCGTGATGAGACAGTGTTCCCAATCTCAAGCCATTCTTGGGGTCTAGATTGAGAAACGAAGCCAGCATTTCATCATCCGGTCGCATGACTGAGGCGCCTGGTGAGACCGAGAAAGAAGGACGCGCCGCCCTGTTTTCGATCCAGCAGCCTAGGACACGCGCCTGTGCAATCGTGTATTGCCACCGATCTGTGGGGAGAATAGAACGTAGAGGCTCTCCTCTTGACTGGTATTCTCTTACCGCCTCTGCATGCTGATAGTAGCGATTGGTCCTTATGAGATTCTGAACTCGTGCGATTATTGTGCCATCATCAGTGGCAACCGATACAAACTCTCCTCGACGAACTAGGATATCATTCGGTGCGCCTTCTACTACGAACTCAAATTCCACGACATTGGGAGTTGATTCGGTGCAGACTACTGTCCCAAGTCTGGATTCCGGCGTGTAAGTCGGCAGAAGCTTAGCCTCCAAATGGATTTCTAGAACGTCTCTTTTCAAGTGCTGTATAGGTGAGACCCGAGAGAGCCATGAGCCGGTCGATTATGATCTGCGATTCGTTGTGACTGATTCTTGCTCTTGCGTCCGCTTCTACGATTGGTGTTGGAATGCCGTACTCCTTGTGTTGCCATGAGACAGGCAGTATAGCGGACAAAGCCCTGTCCAGAAGCCGGACATCATTGTCTCCTTCCCCAACGAGGACCTCGATTCTAAGAGGCAAGTCATCCTGTGCTGTCTTTACGTAGGTTACCCATATCAGTGGAGCCCATGAAGCCAATTCGTCGGGGTACGCGCTTAGATTCGGTTGCATTTCTGAGGAGAAGCGGAATACGAAGGTTCTTTCGCCCTCGTCCAGAAATGTGTCCAGTAGATCGCAGTCCCGTGATATCTTCAGTAGCCAACGGTAGTCAACGCCCTGCATCATCTCAAAGACCGACGGGTCTCGTACAATATGAGGCAAAATCTCACCCATTATATTCACGATGCGGGTTGAACGACTGTCCTTCACCACTCCCACCAAGGTCGTGCCTTTTTCCTTAGCCTTGTTGTACACCTGTCTGTAAAGCGCCATTACTTCCTGGAACTTATCACTCACAAGGGAAGTCGCTGGAGGCCTGTCTCGGGGATGGTAGAAAAGGCTGCCATCAATGAGTATTAGGTCAGTGGAGAATTCATCGAGAACCGACAAAGTTACCCTCAGCTCGGCTGCAACGCGCTCAAGAGAAGCCAGTTGATCGAGTTCCTGTCCCGATAGACTAAGCATGATTGGCTTGACAACTGGACTTGGAAAGGGATCTGGAAAGAAGTCAACCACAGGCCCTTCTTTCGCCCCGAATTTGAATATTACTGCAACACCGCGCGTAAGAATCAAATCCATTGATCTGAAACCTCTTCGTATGAGTCCTCCGTCAATCCCTGCCATCTTAAGGCCGGAAAGACTGACTGGTTGTACTTTCGTTGAGAACTGTGTATCAATCACGTTTGCGGCCACTGCGGGAAAGCGACGGAGGTCTATTTTTCCCTTAATCTGCCTGAGAACTTTGCCAAAGCGTTCACGGGTTGTCTCAGCTCGTTCAATCTGTTCTACAACCACGGACAGCATCTTGTCGAAATTCCGTTCCACTAGGCACCCCTCTTGTGCTTGCACTCCAAGGCGGCTTTCAGAAAAGCTACGTACAGAGGATGTGCGTTACCCGGTCTCGACTTGAACTCCGGATGGTATTGGACTCCCATCCAGAAAGGATGCCGCTTTAGTTCGACCGCGTTTATTATCTTCCCGGTCTCGTCATAAGCTGAGATGACCATGCCTGCATCTTTCATCTTGTGGACATACCTGTCGATAAGATGAAAGCGATGCCTGAATCTCTCTCGTGTTTCGGTAACACCGTAGATACTATGTAGACGAGTCCCCTCGACAATTTTAACCTCTTGACCCCCGAGCCTCATGGTGCCACCCTTCTCATCAGTGGCCTTCTGATCGTCTAACAGGTCTACAACAGGATACAGGCTGTCAGGGTCAACTTCTGTTGTGTGCGCACCTTGCCAGCCCATTTTTCTTCTAGCAAAGGCTACCGTTCCAAGCTGAGCCCCGTAGCAGATACCAAGAAACGGAATACCATCCTCAAAAGCCACCGTGGCCGCGTTAATCATCCCTTCGACTCCCCGGGACCCAAAGCCAGGCGTCAGCAGAATGCCGTCGACGAGACTAAGGTCTTCACGCAGACAGTCTTCGCTACATCTTAGGTCTGTCTCAATCCATTTTATGTCGACTTTCACACCGCATTGTGCGCCAGCGTGTAACAATGCCTCATTGATGCTCTTGTATGAATCGCTCAGGGCAGTGTACTTTCCAGGCATGGCTATTACTACGTTGTCATCATGAACCTCGAAAGCGTGCACTATCTGTTGCCACTGACCAGTATCCGGCTCACGGGGTTCCAACCCGAGCAGCCTAACAAGGATATCACCCAGCCCTTGCTCTTCAAAAGATAGCGGTAACTGATACACTACTGGGATATCAGGATTTGAAATAACTCGTTCCTCAGGAACGTTGCAGAAGAGTGCAATTTTCTTCCGTGCTGAATCCTGTAGCTTCTGTTCAGCTCTGCATACTATGATGTCTGGTTGGAGACCTGACCCTTGAAGGGTGCGGACACTGTGTTGTGTCGGCTTGGTCTTGAACTCACCGACCGCAGCGATGTATGGTACGAGGGTTACATGCACAAGCGCAGCTCTCTCCGGTCCGACCTCACGTATGAGCTGTCTCGCGGCCTCCAAGAAAGGCATCCCTTCGATGTCACCAACAGTGCCCCCAACTTCCACTAGCAGCACATCTGGTTGAGGCTCCTCGTTTGCAACGTCCCATATTCTGGTCTTTATGCAGTCCGTCACATGGGGGATAATCTGTACAGTATGACCCAGAAAACTCCCTTTTCTTTCTCCCAAGATTACTGAAACATAGATTTGTCCCGATGTTATGTTATGGGATGGATGGACATCCATATCCGTGAATCTTTCGTATGTCCCGAAGTCTTGGTCAATTTCAGTAATCTTGAACTCAAAGCCTTCAACAGGCCTGAATAGCCAGGTCTTGTCGGTGACAAATACCTCACCGTGCTCAACGGGATTGAGAGTCCCGGGATCAACGTTGAGATACGGATCGATTTTGATTATCTGGATTCTGTATCCCCGGAACTGCAATATCTTGGCGATTGATGCTGTGGTTACACCCTTTCCAATACCGGACACGACCCCTCCGGTTACAAATACAAACCTAGTGCTGTGCTGATTGTTCTTCAAGTGTAACTCCTCGACGTATTGTTTGAGTAAGGTCCGTTTCACAATTCGACAACGGCAATCGTCTGAAGTCGTAAAAAGGTATTCGCTCGATTGAGAGGAACAGCCTTCCTCACTAGGCCAACGGGGGAATCAGAACACTTGCACGCAAGGCCTCTCTGAACAAGATATAGAATGCTTCCATGATGTTGAACCCCTCTTTGGCTATGCTCCTGAATACTGGGATTGAAGAGGGAAGGCGTAGAGCGCAACGAATCTTCTCCTCGGAGACTGCTTCAGGCAGGTCTTGTTTGTTGAGGCAAACAACCACGGGAAGGGGATGCTCTTCTTCTGCTATTGATGTCATCAGCTCATTCCAACTGGCAACGTTCTCATTAAGCAGCCGTTCTTGGGAATCCGCAACGAACACAATCCCATCGGCCCCCACAAGTACGACTTCTCTCGTAGACCTGTAGAAGTCCTGTCCAGTTGCGGACCAAACGTGCGCATTGACAATCCAGTTGTTCGTTAAAGAAAATGGAATAGTACCAAAATCGCAGAACATCGTTCTGCCTACCGTGTTCTCTACTGACATAAGGCGGTCTGTACATCCGAACCTTGCGAACAGCCATCTTATCGCAGTGGTCTTCCCGCCCATCGCCGGACCGAAGAAGACTAATTTCACGCCTAGAGTCCGGTTTCCATAATCGATTATCATTCTTCTCTCAACCCCTGCTTCTAGGTACCCCACATGCTGTCAACATAGGCGCCCAAACCAGATATGGCACCGCCCTTGATGCAATCCGAAAAATCTTCATGCCACTCAGTGCTGATGAATCGTGCCAAGTCAGGTATGTCACCCGTGTCCCAGCCAATGGCCTCGTACAGATTCCTCTCAGTCAGGGTTGTGAGTGCACCAAGATCCCGGGCTAGTCGTATCCTCGATAGAATCATCACGGCCCGGCGGGCAGCGTGAACATAGCCGCTGATTTCCTCCTCAAATACATCACGAGTCAGCTTGACTGCTTCATCATCCAGTTTGAGAACCTCCTCGATTATCTGTTCAGAGACTCTAAGATCCCGCAATGACTTGCCTAAGAGACGCCTAATGCGTTCCAAGGACTGACTCTTTCGCGTGAGTATCTTGGCTACAATCCTCTTTTCTACTTCCAGACTAAGTGAGCTGGGTTTGGCAAGTGAGAAGCTCACGGAGGAAGGTGCTGTAACCCTGAGTAGCCCGCAGTTGCCGGATTTGTGTTGGACTCTTGACACCAGATTTGAAAGTGTGTCCTCGCTGACACGAAGACCAAGAACATTAGCTCCTATCGGCACGGCCACAATCCATCCTGTGAACTGCGTCACTCTGTCTAGGACAGATCCAAAACTGGATGAAAGGGAACAAGCTACTGTCCTTAGAACTTCGTAGTCATGCTTTTCCTCATCTAGCACAGACTGGATTTCACTCTCAGAGGTGAAGTCGCGCCAGAAGACCATCTTGTGCCGGTGCGGACACAGCAATGTAAGGCTGTCAGTAATGTCGTCGACAACCTCAACGTCCTGTCCTGCCACAAAAATAGGCGTTCTGCTCAGCACAGAATTGAGAAGAAGCGGGAAGCCATTGCCCATGAGATCGATTATCTGCATAACTGAATAGCTCATGCTCCCCGCCTCGCAACGATAAGACCTTCCGAGCTATCTGAAAGCAGTAGTTCTTTGAGATCCTCTGGAATCGTAGGTCTCGTGATTGGAGCCGATGCCAACACTCTGCGTGTTTCCTCTATGTAGTGTTTAAGCAGCAGTCTGATCAGTCCGAGTTTCTGACTGTTACGATCCACCCATAGACTGAACACGCCATTCGGAACAGAGTATATGAAGTGGCGTACACGTCCAGTCTCGCAGAGCACATTTTCAAGAGAGCTATTCCGGAGAGTCTTCACAACTCTCTCGGATGCGTCGTATAGGGCAAAGGACATTGCAGCTAGCCGGTCGTTAGTAAACCCGTCGAGTGAGACTCGAACGCCGCCGTTGAGAGCAAGGAAGACAGACTCGACGTCACTGACGCTGTCATGGACCTGCCTTAGGATTGTCCTCAACGTGAGGGCTTGGGAACGATCGAGTGATATTACTGCCCGGGTTGTTGTGTAGGACGGATTCCCTCTCTCTGCGACTGAGAAACCAGACAGAACCCGTTGGGTCTCGTCGGCAGTGTATGAGCGGAGGGGTGGAAGGTGCCTATCAGTACGCTGTCTCAGAAGAAATGATACCCGAGACAGATTATCCTTCATTTCGATAAAGAGTGCGGCGAGGTTGACTCTAGGTGCTGTCGTGACCGCCAGAAAGTAATCGGGGTCGTTCGGCAACGAAGCGAGGAATATCTTTGAAGTCTCGGATTCCATTAGAAGATATTTGAAGTCGCTGTGAATGAGCCTCGCTACACCGAATATGGCACAAGTCGATGATGCGACTGCGAAGACCTCTTCCTTGCTGAACCACACACCAGCGCTGGCTACAGGCAGTCCGTCTTTCTGTATGAGGATTACATTTTCGACTCCTGCAATCGTCTTGATGTTCTGCAGTGTTTCACTAAGGTCTTCGTCCAAGAATTCAACTCCCAGCGTCTTTCGATTCAAGGTGAATCCTTGGCGTACACTATATAATCTCCACACAGAATGATCTTGAGTCTAGGAAAAGTGGGCCCTGCCGGGGAGGTGTCATGTGCCTAAACCCGGAACCTAGGGGACCGGTCGGGAGTCCTACATATGGATTAGTGCAGCTTCTGGTACCTCTTGAAATATCTCGCGGGCTGCTCGACCTACCTTCATGCGGTGCTGACTAGTCGTGTATACACGTATGACATCGAGGTACACTTTCATCATCTGTCCGATGTTGGAATACTCAGATAGATTGTGGTACACCTTCTTGCCATCGATTACCTCAAAGATGCCTATCTCCATCGGGTTCAGCTGTTGTGGATCATACGGCACCGAAGGCAGAGTAGGAACATCTACAACAACATCGTCTATGGAGACTCCTGAGCTTGCAGCAATCTCTTCTTGGATGCTCTCTCTGACTTTCCGTTTGGCAAGAGTCTTGGAAACGAACCTATCTTGGGTGTGCAGGACTTTCTCAAATGCGGACTTGTATAAGATGCGTGAATCAAGTAGGTTCACCATTGTAAGTGCATCCTTAGATTCGCTCGATTCCGAAGAGTTGAGATTTCTTATCCTCGAAATCACTGATAAGTCGTCTAGCTTCAGGAACTCCTCGGGAGTTGAAAAGCTGGTAAATCCTAGTATAGAATCAGCCGAGTTCATCAATTTGACCAACATCACTTCGACACTACGCACCGTCTTGTGATAATAGACATTGAGAAACATCTCGTATCTCGCCACCAAAAATGATTCCAACGCCCCACGTGCTGCGATGTCAAAGTGCATAGACGATTCGCTTGAAACCTCCAGACTGTTAATCAAACGGTAGACATCAATAAGGCCGTAGTTGACCCCGCAATAGAAGGAGTCTCTCACCAAGTAGTCCATCTTGTCCGTATCGACTTGTCCGGCGACTATTCCGGCAAGTACAACGTCTGTCGGGTTGATACGACGACCCCGTACTAGATTCGCCACACGGTCCTTGGAAACTCCTCCGTCTTCAAGGATATCACCTACTATACTCTTGCGAATAATCCATTCCGTCACGTCTTCATGGTTCAGACCTCTTCTCTCCAACAAAGTCTCTTCGAAAACGTGGCTGAAGGGGCCGTGGCCGATATCATGAAGCAGCGCTGCAATTCGGACTTCCTGAAGTGAGTCCTCAATTCCCAGCTGAGGAAGTAGTCTCTCGCCCATCAGACCCGCTAGGAACATGGTGCCCATACAGTGGCCAAACCTGCTGTGTACGCCAGTTGGGTAGACGTAGTGCCCGCCGGAAAGCTGCTTGATTCTTCTAAGTCTCTGGTAGGGTTCGGAATCGATAATCTTCGCCTCGAGATCTGTAAGACCTATGAAACCGTGGATGGGATCGTTGATCTCAGTCATGAATTCCAGTTTACTCAACATCAATCACACTCACTCTGCGTGCGGATTGAATGACCTAAGGTCACGAACTAGGTCTTCAGGGGACTTGTGCGGAGACAAGCATAGCGGCAAATGAATGCTTTCCGCAATCATTACTGCAAGTGAGTCCAAGTCCTTTACTCCTTGGAGCACCACAACTGCAGGCTTGACAGCGGTAGAGGTGCCCATCTGGCTCGCCTTGATTGCGACCATAGGCGATCGCCCGGTCGACACATTAGTGAGAATTGCAGCTCTCTGGGTTGTTCCTCCATACAGACGCAGTAGCTGCTGCGGAGTCAGTGAGACTATGGCTCTTACACTATCTAGGGCAGTGTAGCCATAGATATCTCGGTCAAGCAAGCTTGCATGTGTAAGTATCTTGCAGCCTAGATGCTCTACTAATAACCTGGCAGGAATAGGTATTCCAAACTCGCGACTATCCAGTATAGCGTCGGATGCAATCTCTGGTGCTACAAGTTTCTCAAGCGCCACCGCAACTCGGCCTCCGTCTATTGCGTCTATTTCGATGAGCCCCTCGACGAAACGACGAATGGTCTCCACGCGCGGCGACTTCCTTCTGCCACTCTCATAATCGCTTATCACCGAAGGAGAGACTCTAAGATGTTTGGCGAGGTACTTCTGGGAAATCTGAAAGCGTTCACGCCATCTTTTCATGACTGCGCCCGGATCGCTTTCAGCAAGGCATATCTCACCGGCCATTGCCTCTGCAAGTCTCTGAAGGGCCTCAGTCTGATTCATACGAAAACTGGTCGCAATTTGCCAGATAAGAATTGCGCGATAGCTGGCTGAGACGTCGACGAGTGACGAGTCGTGTCGTGATACACGAAATCCGAACCGCGCAATTGGCAAATTGAACGTCGATTGAAGAAATTTAAATGATGAATGCTGAGAAACCGGTGGCAGTCCAAGGACCAAGTAACTGTGCTCAAAGTAATAAGCGAAAACGAAAGTGGTCTATTGGGGTACGGTGAATGTTCTATTCCTTCATTGTTGGAACGGCAGGGTCGGGTAAGTCTCTATTAACAGCCTCTTTGGAGAAATGGCTTACTGCATCGGACATGAGGGTCGCAGTAGTCAACCTAGACCCCGGCGTCGAAGACCCGCCCTATGCACCCGATGTCGACATTCGTGAGTACGTTGACTATGCCGAAGTCATGAAGGAATACAGCTTGGGACCAAATGGTGCACTTGTCGCGAGCTTGGATATGGCGGTGAACTTTGCCAACGAACTTAGAACCGAGATTGTTGATGCTAGAGCGCAGTATATTTTGGTTGACTGCCCCGGCCAAATGGAACTCTTTGCTTACCGTAACTCCGGGCCATTGATGGTAACAAGCCTCAAGGGCGAGGAACCTGCCCTTTCCATTTATCTCCTGGATTCTAATATCGCTCATACTCCTACGGGCTATCTCGCCTCAATGTTGCTGGGCGTCTCAATCAACATAAGATTCCGCCTCCCGCAGCTTAGCGTCCTTAGTAAACAGGATATACTCAAAGAAGACCAAATCCAAGAAATAGTAGACTGGTCAACCGATTCCTATTTGCTGGAAGAAGCACTGGATGGTTCTGAAAGTGGTTTGCTGCGCGAATACTCTGGGTCTATACTGAGAATGCTGGAGGACTTCGGAGGGGGTGCGAGTGTCATACCAGTATCAGCGAAGCAGATGTCAGGATTAGAAATACTCTATGGTGAGATGCAAAGAATCTTCGCGGGAGGAGAAGATTATGTTGCAGACTGGTAGTGATCCCAGTTGAAAGAGCACTTTGTGCTTGTCTCCGGAGAGAATGTCGAGCTAGCCCATGCGGAGATTTCTGCCCTAGTTAGTGCTCTCGCAGAGAACGTGACTATGTCATGGCTCGGACGACTGGGTGTTATCCACTCGATTTCAGACCCGGTTCCTTTTCTTCTGAACAGAGCAGCGCTCCTCAAGGAAGCAGGAGAGATTCTCCTGAGATCGGACAGTCTTGGCAGTCTCATCAGTCATGAGACCCTAGGTCAGACATGGGAGACTATAGAGTCAGACAGCAGTTTCTGTGTCAGAGTCTGCAACCTAGCCCGCGAGAAACACAATGAGTTCCCAGAAAGGGCGGTCCGCCGGCTGGGAGAAAGCATCCGGAAAACCACTGGGGCACATGTATCCATGAATGCTCCCGACGTGAGGATTCTGCTAATCTTGACGTCTGAAGGAGTCTTCGTCTGCAGGTCCGCCGAGTCGGAAACGAGACACCTGTTGAGGAAAAGAGGACCCGGCCGAATGCGTTTCCACCATCCATCCATGATGAACGCGTTCTTGGCAAGAACAATGTGCAATCTTGCTGGCGTAATGCCTCATGACATAGTTCTTGATCCATTCTGTGGCGGAGGAGGGATACTCTCCGAGATTCTTTCAATAGGAGCCAAGCCTGTCGGAATCGACTTGAGCTGGCCACTACTGACCGGCGCAAGCGCTAATCTGGAGGATTGCCAGAGGAGCGATTACTGTCTTGTTCAAGGGGATGCAAGATTCCTACCCTTGTGCAAATGCGACTGTATAGTGACGGATCCTCCCTACGGTAGGTCAAGTTCCACCAGAGGAACTGAATCTATTAAGCTGGTCAAGTCCCTCCTAGAGCAAGCAGGAGGCATTCTGCAAGAAGGAGGAAGGATGTGCATATGTGCCAGTAGCAAGATGAATGTCCCGCAGCTGATCGGTCTCTTGGGCATAATCCCAAAGGCGCAGATTCTGGTTCCAGTTCACGGTGGGCTGACCAGAGAAATCTTTGTTCTCGCATTCTAGCTTCTGCCAGCGTGCGAAAAGAGTACATGAGACTCAACGTCGGTCTGTGACTATACGACCATTTTCGGTACGCGGAGTCATCCATGTCACGAACCGGTTGAACTCTCTGAGTCCGTCGAACTGAAGCATGATTTCGATGTACCCTAGAGACGGAGATTCTTCGGAGTCGTCGATTATGCGTACACGCCCCAGAAATGCCGCTTGTTTGTCGATGCACAGGCGCGTTCGGACTCCATCCCAGTTGGATTGGAGCCTTGTTCTTGCAGCATCGATTATCCGGAGGTCTTGAATACGTTGGCGAAGCCATTCGAGCGATTTGGCCTCGTTAAAAGCAATCTCAAGTTCTGCGTACGCCTCATGATCAACTACTGTGCACTCACCGCCGGACAATACAGTCTTTATTGCCTGCTCAACCCTTTCTTGATCCTCGGTCGGATAGACCTTTCCCCTTGCGACTCCCTGCATCTTTCTGAAACCTCATGCAAATCATCTTGGCTGTCTTCCGCAAGTCCTCGATAGAGCCCTCGTTGATCAGCATAATGTCGCTCAATGCGATGATTCCACCAAGGCCAACTGAGATTTCCCGAAGGTCACGTTCCCTGAAGGCAGACCATTCCGGAGGCGCGTCGTCACGAGCACGTTGGCGCAGTCGGGCGAATCTTGTGGACGGAGAGGAATGGATACAGAGCACGCTAACCGATTCGGCATATTGTTCGAAGACCTCGAGTTCGGCAATGCTCCTGCACCCTTCTATGACAACTGTTTCTGAGGTCGTAGCCCTCAACTCATCTAGACAACGGCGGGCTACAGCAGCGGGCCCCTCGTGCTCCCGCAAATCGAGCATTACAGTTCCCGTGTTGGCGGGATTGGGCTCAAGACCCCTTCTCCGTAGTTCTTCACGAACAATATCGCCCATGGCGATCACGGGAAAACCCGCTTCTCTCAGCACTTGAGCAACTTCGCTCTTCCCAGCGCCCGGCATTCCTGTGATTATGATAAGCCTCATCGATTTGTGCAACCCTCACCTAACCGGACCACGGTTTTCTTCGACCTCGGCGTCTTGTGCATTGACCTGTGGGATTCGAAACGACAGGATGTGTCTCTTGCTGTCACATTGGCCCAAATGAGCTGATACTGTAGCAGAGTCACGTGAATCATCGATTTGGCTCCTCCTTTAAACGTCTTTGTTGTAATCTTTACTCCGTTAGAATAATAACGCTGGCACATACTTGTCTCAACAACGCCGAGGCGCAGCATTTGTCGGAGAAACTGAGAGTCTTCTTGAGTGTCCATATAACAGATGAGCCATTGCTCGCTCGAATTTCAAACATACAGCGCAGGCTGGACCAAGAAGCGGCGAAACTAAAGCTTGTAGAGAAGGAGAACATCCATTTCACATTTCGCTTCTTTGGTGACACCTCCCTTTCAAGAATCGAAGAGATGCGGAAGACGCTGGAGACCGTGAGTATCGACCCGTTCACGATTTCAATCGCAGGCGTCGGAGCCTTTCCGAGTAGTCATCGACCTAACGTGATATGGGTGGGAGTCAACCAAAACGCAGAGAGGATGGCTGAACTAAAGACCAAGATTGATGTCCTTCTCGCGAACCTAGGTTACCCGCCCGAGAAGAACTTCAAGGCCCATGCCACGATAGCACGAGTGCGCGCATTGCGGAATCGTGAGAGATTGCTCAATAATCTTGAATTACTGGCAAGAGAAGCCGTTGGCACGATGACTGTGTCAGCCTTTCAGATGACCAAGAGTACTCTGAAGCCCTCGGGACCGGTTTATGAAACGCTCTGGGAGATACCGAGCAGAAAACCAGATTAGAAAAATCATTGGACAAACTCGAGGCCCAAGTCTGTTGAACGTAGGTGTATGGTGGGCCGGGCCGGATTTGAACCGGCGACCTCTTGCATTTTGGGGCTCGGATGAGGTGACCGAGACCACCCCAAGCAAGTATCATACCAAGCTAGACTACCGACCCATGATTCTGGAGCGGCTGTATCCAACGTGAAGATAAAGGTTACCACGAAATATGCTGCATCAGGCATGCTTCTGTCTGGTATACTTGAATCTCACCGCATCGGTTAAGTTGTGTGATTGAGAACAATCATACACTTGCACATGCGTTGTCACTGACACGATGGCCGAGTATGATGCACGCCAGAGGCGACTCACGATGACGACAGAAATACTCTATCATGACGTGTTCATGAAACACGAAATATCACCGGGGCACCCAGAAAGTCCGCAACGTCTGAAAGTCGCCCTAGATTGCATCAGAAAAGCGGGGCTCCTTCAAAACGGAAAT